>CAZNRJ010000025.1:6474-19110 GCA_964574945.1 uncultured Ohtaekwangia sp.
AAAAATTCCCATTGTACAAATAATAGATGGTAAGCAATAGTGGACGCCTGGTTCGTGCTTGAGAAGTGAAAGTGATTGAATAATTAGTCTGCATTTGCTAAAGCCCTTGATGAAATTTATGGAAGAAAAAGAAATGTCGTTCCTCGACCACTTAGAGGAATTGAGGTGGCATGTGGTTCGTTCGGTGGCTGCGATTTTTATCATGATGATTCTCGCGTTCGTTTTCACGGAATGGATTTTTGAGGAAATAATTTTTGCGCCAAGTGATGTCAATTTCATAACCTTTCGTTGGTTATGTGAGCTGGGGGCGATGACAGGAGTTGATGGATTATGCGTAACAGAAATCCCGATGAAGATCCAGAGCCGGTTTTTGATGGGGCAATTTACCATGCAACTAACATCGTCTTTTGTAATAGGACTTTGTGTTGCATTCCCCTATGTAGTTTGGGAACTGTGGAGTTTTGTTAAGCCGGGCCTTTATAACAAAGAAAAGCAAAGCTCACGCGGGGCAGTGTTTTCCATTTCAACGCTCTTCGTCATCGGAATTTCATTCGGGTATTTTATTCTCAGCCCCATGACGATTGCTTTTCTTGCCAACTACTCGATAAGCACCAGAATATCGAACGAGTTTGATATCACTTCGTATGTATCTACCATCACCATTTTGGTTTTAAGCAGCGGACTCCTATTTCAACTTCCAGTGGTTATCTTCTTCTTAACAAAAGTAGGTATTGTTACACCTGCGTTGTTGCGCACGTATCGCAAGCATGCAGTTGTTGCTATCCTGGTAATCGGGGCGGTTATCACACCAAGTTCAGATCCTTTGAGTTTGTCGCTTATCTCCATTCCCTTGTACTTCCTTTACGAAATCAGTATTTTCATCTCAGGTATCGAATTGAGGCGAAAGAAAAAGCGTGAACAGGAGGATGAGAGATTAGATCAACAATCAGCCGTATGAAAATAGCGATTGGTGCCGACCATGCCGGGTTTGAATATAAAGAACTCCTCAAAAAACAATTGGAGCATGCCGGCAATGAATTAAAAGATTTTGGCACGCATAGCTTGGATTCTGTTGACTATCCGGATTTTGCACACCCGGTAGCAAGCGCAGTTGAAAAAAAGGAATTTGAGCTCGGAGTCCTGATCTGCGGAAGCGCCAATGGCGTGGCCATCACCGCCAACAAGCATCAGGGAATTCGCGCGGCTATTTGCTGGACGGAAGAATTGGCTGCCTTGGCACGAAAACATAACAATGCCAATGTGCTTTGTTTACCTGCCCGTTTTGTTTCACCTGAGTTAGCTTCAAAAATTCTTACAAAATTTTTATCAACTTCGTTTGAAGGCGGTCGCCATGAGAAACGGGTTGGCAAGATTAGTTGTTAACCTTCCAACACGGCATCTCTTTTTGATTTAGCCGATTTCCCCTGCCTGATCCTATAATTAAAGGTTAGATTAAATTGGCGTCTCCTTCCCTGATACTCTCTTTCGGTATAAAATATTTCACCTTCTGTAATACTACGGGATATTCGCGAATTGAAAACATCAAGTATATTAAGATTTAATGTACCTGCACCTTTAAGTATTTCTTTACTTACACTGAAGTCGGCATAGTATAAGGCTTTTCTTTTTCCCTGAGCCGTTTTTTGCGGAGCCTCATAATTAGTGCGTAATTGAATATCTATATTTCGCGGTAAGGAGAACCTTGATGATTGCCTTGTAAACCAACTATAGGTTGATGTTTGGTACGTGCTTACAATGTTGCTGCCATCAATGTTGGCATGAAAAAAATTAAAGTTCGCATCCCACTTCCACCATTTTGTAACAGACAATGTGGTTGCAAACTCAATCCCGTAGGCCTTTTCAGAAAGTAGATTTTCGGGTCGTGTTGCGGAGTTTCCATCGTCATTCACAGTGCGTATCTCGTCAATCTTGCCATCCGTATCGCGATAGTAAAGCGATGAAGAAAGTGTACCTATTTCAAAATATTTAATGTACCCCAATTCAAAAACATTGCTGAACTCAGGATTCAGGTCTGGGTTGCCACTAAAAAAATTTCTACTATCCGAAAATGTTGCATAAGGACTCAAGTCATTGTAATACGGTCTGCGCACCCTGCGGCTATAGCTTACCTGAAAACTATTTTCTTTTGGAAGACTGAACGTTACATGCATGCTTGGAAAGAGATTTGAATATTTCCGTGGATTAACTTCATTGGTTTCTTCAAGAGTTGTTTTAACATCTGTCCATTCCGCACGCAAGCCTGCCTGGTAAGAGATGGCTTTTATTTTATTGCCAATAATGCCGTAGGCTGCTGTAATGTTTTCGTCATAGTAAAACACGTTATCCAATCCCGGCAGCGGATCGAACCCGCCACTTGAATTTTGCTGAGTTACCAGATAATCGTTTACCATGTTTCGATAGCTTGTTCGCAAGCCGACTTCAATCTTTCCTTCCTTTGAAAATGGTTTTGTATAGTCGAGCTGAAAAAGCATTTGTTTTTCACTTTCATCATTGAGCGATTTTTGAAGGGTGGATTTAGAAACGTCTTCTATTCCATCTGGTGAAAAATAATGATCAGTAAAAACCTGATCCGAGCTTTCCCAATTATCTAAGTACTTCACTTCCCCCAAAAGCTCGTGACCTTTTCCTTCAAAAATCTTTCTGTAAATGATTGAATATTCTGAGTTGGGTTCTATCTCATCCTCATCTTGCCTGCGGGTTGTATAACTCACCTCATTGGATAACGAAAACAGGTAGTCGTGATAAACAATGTTGGTTACCCGGTTGGCATCGCTTCTTCTAAACAAATAGGAAGCTGTTAAAATACTGTTTTCAGTAAAAAATAAATCGAGCCCACCCCGAATGTTATTATTGAGTCCTTTGATTTTGCGATCAATACTTTGTTGCGTGATAAAAGTAGTATCAACTCCATACACTTCCTGGTACAAGGAACCACCTCCCGGTTGATCGCGATAGGTTAATCCATAGTTAATGAAGAAATTAATTTTCTTATGTCGGTAATTTAAATTGGCTGCTAACCCATAGTTAGCAGGATATCCGGTGATTACATCAATCGTTCCATTAAACCCCTGATTCCTATCTTTCTTTAATACGATATTAATGATGCCACCAATACCTTCGGCTTCGTATCGCGCAGAAGGGTTGGTAATTATTTCAACGCGCTCAATCATACTTGCCTGAAGTTGCTGAAGACCGCTCCCTCCTTTAAAACTTACAAGCCCTGATGGCTTTCCATCAATTAAAATGCGAACATTATCACTTCCTCTAAGCTTTATGTTTCCCTCCGGATCGACAGCAACAGAAGGAACATTCATAAGAACATCTGTTGCAGTGCCCCCGCTATTTGCCAAATCTTTGCCTACGTTAAAAATTCGTTTATCAAGGGAAAGCTCCATCGAACTTTTTTCTGCCTGAACCACTACTTCATCCAGCACATCTACATTTTGTTTAAGTCTTATTATTCCAAAATCATATTCAGGATTTTCTTTTGTCACCTTAAACTCAACAGTTTTATAAGGATTAAATCCTACATAGTTGATTTCTGCATAATAGACTCCATAGGGAACATCAATAGAGAAATCGCCATTATCATTCGAGATATTTCCATTTAGCAATTTATTGTTTGCCGAAGAGTATATAGCAATACTGGAGTAACTCAACGGAGATGTTGAAACAGAATCTATTACCCGTCCTTTTACAAGTGCTTTGTTCTGTGCCCAGGATGAAATGCTACAACTTAGTATGATGGAAGAACACAAAACTGTTATAGAAACTATAGACTTATTCTTCAACATTCTTCATTCTTAATTTCTCCACGGCAAATTTCTTCATGGCGCTATAAACTCCCTCAATATCTTTGGAAGTCATGGAACATCCTATTACATGCGCACCTGCATTGGGAAACGCGATTGCTTCTTTAAGTTCTGCAGGTGTTGCCAATTGCTCATTCATTTTCAGCATAGCGCTTACTTTTACTTCGGGGTCTTGTTCTTGCTCATTCTTGTAATAATAAAGTGTGAGGGAAGGTTGTTTTACTTTTTGAAACGTTTTCTTGGTCATCGTCTCTTCAATCAATTCTTCCAATTGCACGAGTGACTCCAACCTGTATTTTTTGTTCCAGAATTTAGCATGCTCTTCAGAGGCTCCGGTTATCCTGTACTTGTCACCGATTACGAGACGTGCAATTTGTAGTCCCCACGGATCATTCAATAAAAAAGCTGCGGGATCATTGATCGCTATGTTTGGCGACATATTAATGAGCGCATACACATCATCAGGATATTGTGCTGCAAGCATTAAAGCAAGTGTTCCACCTGTAGAAGTACTGACCAGGATAACTTTATTTCCCAATTGCTTTCCAACGGCCAGGGCTTGCTTGGCGCTCTCCCAAAGCCGATCGGCAGTAAACAGCAACAAGGTTTCGGTGGTGTCAATGCCATGATCAGCCAATCGCGATAAGTATAGATTGCACCCAAACTCTTTTGCAAATTTTCTGTGCACGGGATCGCCCTCAATCTGGCTGGCAGAAAAGCCATGCAGGTAGACCACTGAGTATTCTGTTTTTTGTTTCGTGCTGTCGTTCCAAACGATGCGCGCTTCGTTGTTAATTTTAATGATGTGCTGAGCCTCGTTGTCGGCAACATAGTTTTCCAGTTCTTTTGCTTCAACTGGAACCGTATAAAGTGTAGGATCAAAAACAGGTTTGCCCGGTTGCGGACCCATAAAATAAACACCACCTAACAACACAACGGGGAAAGTGATTTTGATGAGGCGTTTAGGGATCATAAGCAGGTGTTTAAGACTTGGCGAACTTAACGAAAAAAATTACGAAGTTAGAAGTACGAATTACGAATGTAGATTTTACGAAGTAGATCGAAGTTAAAAAATTAGTATTAAATTTCTTTGTGAACTTAGCGCCTGCCTTTGCGTGTCAATAATCACTCTATTATAACTTAGGTGCCAACCACAAAAATCCCGAAGCCAATAAAAAGATCACAAAAAACCAAAGCGGGGAGATTGGTTTGTGTTCAGTTGTCAGAACTGCTTCCTTTTTCGGGATAAAGGAAGATTTATTGGCTGCATGTTGTCGCTGCTGGTTTGCGATCCGCAATGTGCTCCACTCGCTTTCAGGGGAAACGTAATAATGAAGTGCTGTTGAATCCTGGGTGGTTAATGAATGCCAGCCGGGCTTGCCTGTCCAGGTAGTTGTGTGCCAGTAGTCATCAATAAGCACATCTTCTTGTAAAGGAAGAAGGGCAGTATTGCTTTTTAGTTCAGGCTCATCATTTGAAGAAATTACTTCAACCGAGAGAGGTTCATCCTGATAATACGGAAACGAATTTATGAGTTGTATTTTGAATAGTTCTGTCTTTAAACGGGCAGTTGCCTCTAATAATGGAGACCATAATGTTGCATACTCAGCTACCTTTCCTTCCAGCAACAGCCGATACGTTTCATGCAGCAACTGGAATCCAATCTTTCCGGCAACTTCATGCCGGTAGCCTGAAAGTATTCTTGCAGCCGAAGTTGTAACAGGAGCAATGGATGAGTTGGCAAGAACAGAAACAGGCAATGCGGGCAGCACAATACGTTGCGATTTCACCAAGAGGTGAACAGTGTCATGGGCATACGTTTTTAACGAAGCGTTCAATAGGGGGAGTTTCTTTTTCAAATCGACTTCGTTCATTAAAATAATAACACCTAATCCTTCTTTTGATGATTGTTCAATACTTTTTAATTCAGATGCGCTAAGTCCGTGGAGGGATTCGCTATCCATTACAAATAAATCAAACTCATGTAATGATTCAGACGTTAGTTTATCTAACCGTATCGGTTCGCGATTCGAGAATTCATAATGAAAATCACTTTTAGAAATCTGGGACCGTACAATTAGTGCGTGGCCTTTCTCAGCGAGAAAGTTTTTTAAATACCGCACTTCCGCAGACGGATATTTTTGAACGAAAAGAATGTTCAGTTTTTTCTCAGGCGTTACTTCAATTGGCAAATGACCTTCGGTTTTAGTTGTGAGGCTATCGCGGAGAAAAACAGCATATCGGAACAAACCGGTTTGTTGTGTTTGAAAAGAAAATGAAAAAAGTTTTGTTCCCGTGCCTGTTAACATAACCGAATCCTTACGCCCACCGGGTTCCTCAAGAACAAGTGTAGTTTTGCCTTGTATGTTAACAGTACCGGAAATTGTAATCGGTTGATTCACCTGCACCGATTCAGGAGCACTCAGTTGAATGATTCCAACCGGAAGCTTGCCGGGCAAAAAGGAATAAGATGATGCTATTTTTTCCTGTTCATAATAAGGAAGCCCGTCACCGAGAATAAAGGCAATATCATTCTTGTGATTGGCTATCTCATAAGGCATTAATTCCGTTGCACCTTTAAAAGCAGTTGCATCGCGCGCGCTTAGTATTCTATAAGTTGGATATTTCCTGCCAAGACTATCTGCTTTTGTGCGGTCATAATTTTTGGTGAGAAGAATGATGGATGTTGAATCTTTTAATGTACTTGTTGTGGGCTGTAACATCCAAAGGGTGATCGCGCCAATCAGTAGAATAACTGCACTAACTCTACCTGCAAGAAACCTGTTTTTACGGTTGATCTCTTTCCAGGCGAGAAATAGTAACGAAAGTGCGGCTCCCGATAAAATGAACCACACCGAAAACACCGGGTGAAAAGTAAGAGCCAGCTTAATCATTTTTCAATGATTCAATATTTTTCAAAAACTGTTGATCAAGTTTATGCGTCAGTACGGGTTTCCTGCCCGGTGCGACCGGCTCTTGCGGTAACACGTTCCACAGGATTTTACGAACGCTTAATAGTGTTGCTTTTCTTTCAGATTGATCACCGCTTCCATCACTTAATGTTTTTAACATGGATAACCCTTCCAGATATTTTCCCGGTTGTTCAATCGCTACCTGGGCAAGTTCCTGGCCGGCTTTTTGAAAAAGCTGTTGCTCGTTGGATGACACAACAGTTCTGTTGGCGCTGATCATTTCTTCCACCAAATTGATAGCGTGACGAATAGCAGAGAAGTTTTCAACAACTTGCTGATTCTGTTTTAAAGTAGGAGAGTTCACTTCACTTAAATCACCACTCAAACGTTTCTCTTCTTTTAAAGGTGGCGGATCAAAACCGGTGCGATGCACATAAATACGCGAATCATTGCTGATCTCTTTCAATAGTTTTAAAGCTGTATATTGATAAGGCAACGATTTTTCAGGGTCAAACAAGCGAAGATGCAATTCTGCATCCCACATAACGGTAAGAGCAGCCTTCAGTTTGGCACGAACCGATTCAACGAAAAAAGTAGCCACCTCACCATCATCATGATTGTGGGCAAATGCTTCGAGCGGATTTTCTTTTGCATTGGGATCTTTTGCTCCACCGTGGTCATGCCCGGCAGGAGCCGCCTTTTTATCGGCCACTAAATTATGCTCATTCTCTTTATCATGCGCATGGCCAAATTTTTCAATGATGCTTTCAGTTGATTCATCCTCGTGATCGTCTACATCAACCTTTCCAATCGCCCCTTCAAATTCTTCGCCCAAAAATTGTCCGTAGCGCAAGCGCAACACTTTTTGATCGTAGCCCAATTCGTTGCTGGTTGAATTAAATTGTTCTTTGCTTATTTTTTTTCGATCCTTCAGCAATTTTTCAGAATCGATAATGATCTGGCGCTGACTCCTGAAATACTCCGGCATCAAATCAACGCCTAAACCCTCATCTTCTGCATACGTTGTGGTGGTGGTATCCTGAAGTGCTATGAAAAATGTTTCTGTGCGGTTATAATTATGAACGGGCATTTTGTTATCAAAGGCTTCCACATAAAAATAAAGTTCATCACCGGGTTCAAGCCCTAACTTATTCAGGTTTAATGTAATCTCACCTTTTATTTCTTTTCCGGAAATTTTGGAGGGAGTATCAAAACGCAATCGTTCTTCGCGAAATTTTACAGACTCCCCGCTTCCTTTGCTTACCGTGGCAATGATGGAGGCATCGCTTAGCCCATAATCATCGCGCAAGGTTGATTTTACAGAAACAGAAAGTTTATCCGAAAAGGAAAGTTGAGTAAACTGATTCAGGTTATCAATCGACAATTTTGGAACCTGGTCTTTTACGACTTCTATTTTATAATAATCGGAGGTAATGATCTTGCCGTGATCCTTCCATTGCACCTGGTAAAAACCGGACTCTTTAATTTCAGCCCGTACCGAATAATTCAGGGAATCACTCATCTTCATTATGAGGGAATCTTTTCCTGAAAGCAAAATTTTTGCTTCTTCCACTGCTGATGAAAAAGAGGCAGTCCAGGTAATCCGGCTTCCTTCAGGAACAATCAAGCCTGGAATTTTTGCCGTTGAAGGTTTGATGGAAGTATATTCCGGAGGTGTAACTTGAATGGAGAGTTTATTGATAATCGCAATTGTTGGTTCCGCATTTCCTGTAATGTTTTCCAGCGGAGATTCGAAAGAAGAATTTTTACCTACGATTGGTTTTGGTACGAAGGCAGTTAACCCAAAATAAAAAATGACACCCACTGCAAATACAATAACAGATTGTAGGATAGAATTGGGAAGTTTTATTTCGGGATACAGTAAATTAAACCTGGCAAGTGTTTTTTCAAGCTGCAGTTGTTGCAACAGATTAAGGCTTGACTTGTTTTTTAAAAACAAGTCTGCACTTTCTTCTAATTGCGGATAGCGCTGATTCAGGAATTGAATGAATGCCGAATGATTTAAAGAAAGAAGTTTATAATGGATAATGCGTTCAGCGGCTACAACCAATCCTGCCACAACAGCGATACCGGTTTTCCATTCCAGTTGTGCGGTGAATAAACCCGTTAGCGCAAACGTTAATAAAAAAGTTGCAATTGAATAAAGCACAATTTCCAGCGATCGCGTAAGCAAATAGCGCCTCTTCAGGTTTTGGATTCGATCATGTGCTTCCTTTATGCTCATTGCTTTCGCGCGTACGCAATAATCCGTTCTGTTAATAAGACAATCAAAAAGAAAAAGATGAGGTATCGATTCGGTGCCTGGGGAAGTATTCCAGCCAATGTTGCTTCATTTCCTTTGCCCGCTACAAGTACAGAATCTGGAAGAGTTCGGCTATCATACCGCTCAAGCTCACTTGATAGTGCCGGATCAGCAAGCAGCAACGAAGCAAGCTGCAGCGTGAGATTTTCTTTGCGTGCCACATCAATAGTTAACCGTTTATTGATCGTCCATTGATTTGAATGCTCCCGGCTGATTAAATTATCCGAAAGTTTTGGTTTTAAAACTACACTCCTGGTTGAATCAAAATTCGGAACGGCTGAAGTAGATAGCCATATTATCCAATCTGCGGAAGCGAAAGATTGCGTGGACGTAATTTCGTTGATTAAAAGATCAACCGGAATAGTTTCCTGGATTGCCTGGAGGGCAGCCCGAATAATTTGAAAATCCTGCGCGTGGGCATCGTCATGAACAATTGAAACAGTAATTTTTTTCATTGGCGTTGCCCCGATAGAATCAGGAAGATTACTTACTTGCCGGGTTTCAAAATAGATTTTATCAGAGGATGTATAACCTTGTCTAACAAAAAATATATTTTCCTTTTCTACAGCTTGTAAAACAAATTGATTAGGTTCTGTTGGAATACTTATCCATGTTATTTCTTGTGGCATTGCGACCCGAAAGCCATTAAAATTCTTCACTTTACTTCGCGAAAAGACAATGGCACTTTCAAGGTTTTCGTTTTTAAGTTCTGAGATAATTTTCCAGTAGTTTGGTTCTTCAATGCTTGTTTGTTCCTGCAGAGGAAACCCCGATTGCAACCATCGCCACTCATACCCATCATTTACTAAACTATCGGCTATCTCTTTTACCTGTTGTTGATTTTCCAACCCATGCTCCACCAACACCCAACGCTTTGCCCCTTTATCTTTCCAATGAAACCCGGCAAGCAAACTCACAAATAGAATGATGAGCAGACAGCGCAAAGCCAACAGTAAAAGTTCGTTTAATTTAATTCCTTTGAATTGTTGTGTGCTGGTTTCACGAAGGTGCCTTAAACTTCCCATCTTCACTATCTTTCCCTCTTTGCGACTTAGCAAATGGATGCCAATAGGAATTGCAAGTCCCGTTAATGCCCAAAGAAATATCGGTTGTGCAAACTGAATCATCTTGCCAATCGCTTACGCACTGCTAAAAAATTTTGCAGCACGGATTCAACGGGCTGGTCGAGATAAACCAGGTTATAGTTAATCTGCTTCTCCAGCATCCATGCGCGAGATTCATGAAGCCATTCCTGCATGCGTTGTTGATAATCTTTTTGTTCCGAAAATGTATCCACTTTGGTGCGCGCTCCTGTTTCCAGATCCTCAAATGTGAATGATCCCTGAAAGCCAAACGTAGATTCCGTTCGGCCTAACAGGTGAAAGACAATAACCTCGTTGCGGGCTGTTTTTAATCGTGAAATGAACTGGTGAATGTCGCGGGTATCATCATACAGGTCGGTAACAAAAATGATCATCTCTTTTCCGTGATGATCGAAGAGTTGCTCAATACCGCCACCCTTTTCCCAGGCGCCTTCACTTTTTACCTTGATAAGTTCTGTAAGGAAACGCAAAAACTGTTGCTGCTCAAACCTGGGCAACACGGATTTTATTTCCTGATCATTGACTGCATACAAGCCAAACGTATCACTCTGCTTTCGCGCGAGGTAAGCCAGCGCGGCAATCATCACTTTTGCATATTGAATTTTACTTATGCCTTCTTCCGTATACGACATCGAATGACTTGCATCCAGCATAAACTTAACAGTGATGTTGGTTTCAATCTCTGCTTCTTTAATGTAGTACCGTTCCGTTCGCGCAAACATTTTCCAATCCAACTGGCGCAAATCATCACCGGGCTGATAGCTTCGGTATTGACTGAACTCCTGCCCGGCACCAACAGCTTGACTTTTATTGCTGCCGCTCATAAAGCCTTCTACAATAATGCGCGCCACCAACTCAAGTCCGCTCACTGTGTGAAGTACGGAAGGATTGAGAAGTTCTTTTATGCGCGCGTCAATCATCAGATGCTTTTTCGGATTGAAATAGTTGAGAGCAGATGACTTGTCACGGCATCAGAAGTTACGCCTTCCGATTCTGCTTTGAAGTTCATAAGAATTCTATGTCGTAATACCGGATAAGCAACATGACGAATGTCGTCTTGCGTTACCGCAAACCGTCCGCTCAATAAAGCCCGTGCCTTGGCGGTAAGAATCATGGCTTGCCCTGCGCGTGGACCTGCACCCCAGCGCACCCAATCCTGTACAAATTTTACTTCGCTATGCGCTGCACGTGTTGCACGGACTAAATTACTCACCCATTCCACCAGCTCTGTGTTGATGTGAACATCGCGCACTAATTTCTGTGCTTCTAATATTTTACTTCCTTCAATTACATGTTGAATGGCAGCAGGTCGCTTGCCGGTAGTGCTTTCCAATATGGCACGTTCTTCTTCAGCAGTCGGGTAGCTTACTTTTATATAAAGAAGAAAGCGATCAAGTTGTGCTTCAGGAAGTGGAAATGTTCCGGCTTGTTCGATCGGGTTTTGTGTTGCGAGAATAAAGAAAGGTCGCTCCAGCGGATAGGTTACACCTGCATAGGTTACTTCAAACTCCTGCATCGCTTCGAGCAACGCTGCTTGCGTTTTAGGCGAGGTGCGATTGATTTCATCGGCCAGAATAATATTCGCGAAGATGGGGCCTTTGTTGAATTTAAAAATTCGTTTGCCGGTGGTGTGATCTTCTTCCAAAATTTCGGTACCAATAATATCAGTGGGCATTAAGTCTGGCGTAAACTGAATGCGTTTGAATTTCAATTCGATGGCTTCCGACAAAGAACGGATCATCAACGTTTTGGCAAGCCCGGGAACTCCTTCCAGCAATGCATGACCGCCCGCTAAAAAAGTAATCAGCAATTGGTCAATGATTTCTTCCTGGCCAACAATCACCTTTTTAATTTCCTGTTTTAACTTGTTTAAGCCAGTAATAATTTCCTGAACTGATTTCTCCACTTCTTTTAGCTCACTCATTTGAATTTGTTTTTTTATTGATTGTCCACAGCCACAGTTGACAGTCGACTGTTAACTGTGGTCAGTTTAACTTGTCAATGCATACATTACAATATTCACACTAAACTTTGTATTATCGATCCGGTAAAACCGTTTGTTTCTAAAATCATAATCCCATTCGCACCCATAATCTTTATTACTATATAAAACCCCAATGCGGTTGTTTACTTCTATGGCTTTTAGTTGCTCTTTTAGCTCCATGGGTGTTCCATCACTAGATACAAAGGTTTTTGATTTTTCATTCCATGTAAACAGTGTATTCGCGATTGAACCATTAGCAGTAAAATATTGCAGTACAATGCTATTTTCCTTATTTGCTTTATTTGTTTCAGAGGGGTTTAAGCTGGTTGGGCGTAAAACAAAACTGTCAGCGATTCGGTCATTGCCTTTTCCTCGTAGTCTATCTTCGCCTGTTTCTCGAGTTAGTTGTGAGAAAAAGTCTGGATGCTTTTTTATGCCCAGAGCCGTTTCAATGAAGCCACTTTTTTCCAGATACTCTACA
>CAZNRJ010000026.1:0-3287 GCA_964574945.1 uncultured Ohtaekwangia sp.
AAGCACAAAATGTATAAAACATGGCTGGGGTTCAGTGTAAATTTGTAGTTTAGTTTTCAAATTACGCCTGCCTGCCGAAGCTATGGGATCAGCGCTGACAGGCAGGTTTGGTTTCGGGGGACAGTGACGCGCTCCGAATTCCCGCCACTGCTTATGCACAAACGTTATGGCGCATATCTAAAATGAGACAGGTTTCAATAATCATATTTCTTTTGACAGTTAGTTGCACGAATCAAAAAACGACAACTCAACAAACAGTTAGCGACACTGTGAGCCAAGCAACTGAACTAATTGGAATCATACCGACTGACAAGCAAGAAATTAAAATCACACTGACGGACACCGTATTAAATGGGCTTTACTGGTAACTTTGCCCATAACTTTTGTTCTCGTAAAACAAAGTTACTAGTCGGACTACTTCCGTAAAAAGAAGTAGCCGACTTTTTAGTCAGCCCCAATCAAATTTAAGCCCCTTCGGGCTAATTTCAGTCACTTACTAAAAAGGAAATAACTTATCGGCTTATTTATAGCATATGCTTCTCCTTAAAAAATATGGGTTAACCTAAGCCCTGGAGAGAGGGGCGATTAAGTGGATCCTAATAATTTAGTTCACACCGGGTGAGGGATTAATTCAAATCCATCCATTCTTTACAGCCATGACAGCCAATTCGGGGGTACTGGCAGCTTCAGTTTTACGAAGCATATTTCTGCGATGCTTCTTTACAGTTTCTACGCTTATGCAAAGGTGGTCAGCAATTGTTTTGCTATTCTTCCCTTCTATCAAAAGTTGCAACACCTGTTTTTCTCTTTTTGAGATGAATGATGGTGAAGGGATGAATATTTTTTTTACATCCACATTGGTGTAGGATGGTTCACCTTCCAAGCCAATAAAAGACAGCACGGGGTTCCCTTCTTTTTTTAGATGAGTAATGTCGGTGTGTACTCCAAATGTTCGCAGTAAACTTCTGCTTGGTTCATCATATTGTATAGTAACTACCTGTTGCAAAAAGCGAATGTACTCGCCATTGGCTTTTTGTATGCGATAGTCGTAGCTGACCTTATATTTATAAATCTGATCGGTCCGCAATTGCGAGAAGAATTCAACCACCTTGCTTTCAAAATTCAGAAACCACGAAATGTCTTCGGGATGGATACTGTTCAATATTAAAGGAATTGTCACTTCCTCCTGTTTGTAACCAAGCACAGTTTCAACCTCCGGGCTAACGAAATCAAACTCACCGTTCTTTAGGTTAAATACATAGTAGTAATAATTACCTACATGGAGGATGCCGAGCAGTTTTTTCTGGATATCTAAATCCAGTTTTAGTTCATGATCAATGCCATTGACCGCAAGCTGTCTTACAATTTTTAGAAAACTCTGTGGTGCGTTTTCAATTTGTTTTTCCATTCTTGTTGATCACACCTGTAAGATCGATAAAGCAAGTTGAAAATCAAGGGGATTTTCCCCCGAAAAAGCGGGGTAAATCCCCGGTATGAAAAGGGGAAATTTCCCAGAGGGGGTAAAATTCCATCAATGTTTGGTGGCGGTGGACAAATACGTTAGCATTTACCGGATATGGAAATAATGTCATCCATATCCAATGAAAAAATTATCTTTAGCTATGAAGCAGATTTTGATTGTTGATGATGACCCCACCTTTAACTCCATGCTCACGGCCTTCCTGGAGCGGAAAAACTACGGGGTATGCTCGGCCCATTCATCAGGTTCAGCATTGACCATGCTGAAAGAACAGTCTTTCGACCTCATTTTAACGGATTTTAAACTGCCTGACATTGACGGGCTGGCGTTCATTCAAAAAATGAAACAACAGCATATTGACGTGCCTTTTATATTGATCACCAACTATTCCGATATCCGCACAGCCGTGCGGTCAATGAAGCTTGGCGCTTATGAATTTGTAACCAAGCCCGTTAACCCCGATGAATTGCTGATAACAATGGAAAAGGCGATGCGCGGAGAAAGTAAAGCGGGCGGAGATTTTACAGACAGCTTGCCGCCCAATGCCGGGCCGGAAGATTACATCATTGGGAAGAACGCAGCCTCGCTTCAATTGTGGGAGCATATTGAAATGGTGGCGCCAACCAAAATGAATGTGCTGATTACAGGAGAGAGCGGAACCGGCAAAGAACATATCGCACGGATTGTCCATCAGAAAAGCAAAAGATCGAAAGAGAATTTTGTGGCCATTGATTGCGGGCTGCTGTCAGATGACCTGGCGGGAAGCGAGTTGTTTGGTCACGTTAAAGGGGCTTTTACAGGAGCCGCCAATGACAAAAAGGGGCACTTTGAAGCAGCCGACAAGGGAACATTATTTTTAGATGAAGTCGGCAATCTTCCTTACAGTGTGCAGATGAAACTTTTGCGGGCCATCCAGGAAAGAACAATAAGAAGGCTGGGCGGAGAAAAGGAAATAAAAATTGACGTTCGGATTATAGCCGCAACCAATGAAAGCATGGTGCAATCAATCGACCGGCAAAAATTTCGTAACGACCTGTATCACCGGCTGAATGAATTTGAATTGAAAGTGCCCGCGCTGAAGGAGCGGTTGGAAGACCTGGAAGAGTATGCCTCCTTTTTTATAAAGGAAGCGGCTCACGAACTGGAGAAGAAAATGGAAGGGATAACCCCCGAAGCCATAGCCATGCTGAAAAAATATTCCTGGCCGGGAAACCTGAGGGAGTTAAAAAATATTATTAAGCGGGCAACACTTTTATCTAAAGAAACATTTATTACCCCGGCTCATTTGCCAGACGACCTGCTGAGGTATGATAGTACCCCCGCCCACCCGGCAACCGGTATTGAAACCGGTACGGACTTAAGGCAATTGCAGGAACACCAGGAACGCGAAGTGATTGAGAAAGTATTAAGGGAGAATAAATTCAATAAAAGCAGGGCAGCCAAAATATTGAATATTGACCGCACTACCCTTTACAACAAGATCAGGCAATATGGAATTGATGCCTGATCTTGTTAAGAGCCCGCGACACTTCCTCAAGCTCGGGCAGAACCTGTCTGGATGTCTCCAATACACGGGCATGATTGCCTAACCAGGCATACAGCTCAATGCTGGCCAGCGACTCACTGATGGATTTAAGTTTTAATTGATCGTAAACGGTTTTCATCTGGTGGCTTAAGTCTCCCAGCTTTTTACTTTCGCCCGCATAAATATATTTCGAAAAAGATTGCACCTGCTTTCTGTTATTCTCCACCAGCTCTTCAAGCAGGCGGGCAAAAACCGTTTCATCATCACCGGCAAAATTTTTGA
>CAZNRJ010000026.1:3297-18603 GCA_964574945.1 uncultured Ohtaekwangia sp.
TTGTCCCTGGCCTGGCCAATGATGAGCGCTGCCTTCAGCCGCGTCTTCAAAATAAAACCGGAGAATGTTCTCTACATCTTTAACGGTAAATGGTTTCTTGATTACCTGCTCAAATCCCTTTTCTATCAGGTTGTTAATCTTAACGGATTGTGCATGTGCCGTGAGGGCGATGACGGGCGCATTTATTTCCAATTTTTTAACCTGCTCCATAAAGGCATCGCCTTTCAGAACAGGCATATTGATATCGGTAAAAATTATATCTATCCGGTCTTCCTGGTTTTGAAGAAATTTCAGCGCTTCCTGCGCTTCATGGAATAAATAAACTTTCTCCATTCTTGGGGCCAGGATTTCCTGCATCAGCCGTGCGTTCCATTGATCATCTTCCACCACCAGGGCGTGGACATGACTGAAATAAGGAATTGGCGTAGCCGTTGCTTCACTAACAGCCCCGGCTGCTTCTGCATAAGGCAGCGTTATGGAAATATGAAACGTGGCGCCTTTACCAGCATTATTTTTTGCCGTTATCGTTCCGTCCATTGCTTCTGTCAGGGTTTTGGCAATGTATAACCCGAGGCCAGTGCCTCCGTAGGTACTGTTCATGTATGGCTTTTCCTGGGTAAACTGGTCAAAAATAACAGCGAGCTTATCCCCGGCAATACCAACCCCTGTATCGGAAACATGGATATTTAATTCATACGATTCTGCGTTTTTGGTTGCGTCCACCACGATGCTGATGCGACCTGCATCCGTGAATTTGATTGCATTGCTGAGCAGGTTATTGAGTACCTGCTTTATCCTGAATGCATCGCCAACCAGGCTATGCTTCAATTCATCCGATACCTTGATTTCAATTTCAATGTTTTTACTCAAAGCTGAAAACAGGAAAACAGATTTTAGCTCATTCAATAATTCAGCTAAGTCAAAAGGTTCGCGGCTCAGGTATAATTTTCCTGCATTGATCCTGGAAACGTCAAGGATATTATTGACCAGCTCCAACAAATAAGAATTGGATTGGTTGATGGCATGTATATACTCTTCCTGCTTGTGCGTAAGCCCGGCTTGTTCCAGCAGCGAAGTAAACCCGAGAATGTTATGAAGCGGTGTTCTTATATCGTGGCTCATGTTAGACAGGAATTCCTCTTTTATGTTGGCCAGTTTTTCGGCTTTTGCTTTTTGCTGTTCCAGCAGCTTGCGATAATGCGAGGTGCGGGTAACATCGCGCAGGATCAGGAAAATAAAAACTCCGCTCATAGACAAGCCGGCCAGCCCGATGATAAGCAACATTTTGGTTGATTCGTAGGCTAATGATTTTGCCTGGAACACGTTAAGGGTTGCAATTCCCTCTTCTTGCTTTTTAAGCTGTTCAATTATGGACCGGATGCTGGTAATGAATGCCTGGTTCTGCTTTAACAAGGTCAACTCGGTTTGGTTGAGTTGTTGTATCATCTTTATTTCGTCCTGCATGAGGATGGAAAGGATGCTTTTAACTTCTGCCAGGGTTGAGTCACGAAAATAATCGCGGACAATGCTGGTATCTACGGCTACATTGTAGGTATAGATTGTATCAGTTTCAATTGTTTTAATGGTATCAATCCTTGAATTATCCCGGCCAAACAGTTTCCTGAAAAGGCCCTTCAGTCCTTTGTAATCATCCTGTATTTTTATGATTTCCTCCCTCTCTACAGGGAAAGTATTGCCCTTCAGGGTTTCCCTCTTCAAAAACAGCTTATCAATGTATGCGGTATCATTCATCCGTAATGCTATCCTGTTCAGGGCTTCGTTCGTAAACAGGGAGGACTCACGTATTTTTTTAAAGTGTAAAAACCGCTCCAGATAATTGATCTTCAAACTAAGGATAGTATTTAAAGTATCCAGTCTCTCAACCTGCAGGCTGTCATCGCGCAGCAAGTCCCTTAGCTGGTTGATGCCGGCCCTTACGTCTTTTATTTTATTGTTGTAGATCGTTTCAGAAATGATGTCGTTTGTGAGAATGTACGACTGAATGTGGTTCTCGCCTTCAATGATCTCCTGGAAGATTTCATTGATGATATCGACCTTTATATTAGGATGGCTTAGCTGGTCTACCGATAGGGAGAGGCTTTTGAAATAACTGTAACTCCAGTAAAAAGCCCCGATGGTTGTTAGTATTGAAACAAGGAGAACGGCCCATATCTTATAGGTCAGGTTTTTATCTGCCTGTGTTTCCCTGCGTTGTTCATTCATTGCTTAAAGTACAGCTTTTTACAACAAGAATTGAACAGGTTTTTGATCTGAGGTATAGCCTTAATTTGTATTGGCTTCCGGAACCGAAAAAAGCGCTACCACAGCATTATAAAAAACAAAAGGACGGTCTTGTTGAACCGCCCTTCCGTTTAGCCAGGTTTAATTATTCAATCACATTTCCGGTCTTATCAAACTTAACTGTTTTTGTTTCGTCCTCCTTTTTCAATTCAACTTCATACTGCTCCTTTGATTTCGTATAATAAACTGTACCAACAGTCCAGTCCTTATACGTATCAGCCTTAAGGGCAGTCTGTACTTCCGCAGGAAGTTCTTCCGGTTTAATAACCTGTTTTTCGTCCTGGAGAATAGAAGCCGTAACTACAGAGGTTGTGGCAGGGATTGCAAAAGACATGCCCGCAAAGAGCATGGTAATAAAAGCGAAAATAATCTTTTTCATGTTTTTAAATTTTTTAGTTAAACATTTATCCATGCTTAGCAATGACGGTGCCCGCTTTTCAAATCGTAGTAAACCTGCTGTCTTACAAGTGATTATAAATTACTGCACGATAACGCCCCGGAGAGATTATGTATATCAAATCAACAAACTGTTGTGTAGTTCAACAGTTAAGGCAGCCATTTTGAAAAACCTGAATCCGTATAGACATCACCCATCTATAAAAGGAAACCCGTTTGACGTACAGTCGTGCCGTTCCTAAGGTGATGGGCGAGACAATCCACCAAAATTTTCATAAATCCCCCAAAGTGTTATATTTGAGCCTGTTAACTGGTTTCAGTAACCAGATTTTTTAAACTAAACTTGTGGCAATTTTTGTCACCATTTTTTAAGTAATGAAGGTATTTTTAACTACAAAGATCGTTTGGATTGCTGTCGCTTTGTTAATAAGCGCAGGCATCACTTTTTTTTGGATTGATTCCAAAACTTCTTTTTTTTCCAAGCAAGGGGATTATGTTTTGGAAACAGATTCAGTCACCCACGTTGAACGAGAAATAATTCTCCCGGTCTTTCTGTATGGCATGGTAGTAAACAACCTGTACGTGGTGGAAGATGAGGTAAAGCGAAACCAACGTTTTAAAGATTTACTGTCGGGCTATACGGTGCCTGCACCCATCATGCAACAATTGAATTTGTTGCCACGGTCGGTTTATGATTTCAGAAAAATTTCAGCGCATAAAAAATATACCTTGCTGGTAGAGCATGATTCACTAAAGACAGTTCGTGCGCTTGTGTACGAGCCCAATGCAATTGATTATGTGGTATTTCACTTAAAGGATTCTTTACTGGTAGAGTCTTGCCAGCGCACAGTGGATACGCTGCAACGGCAGATAAGCGGAAGGATAGAGTCAACCCTGTCTCACACGATTGAAGCTTTAAATATTTCAAATGACCTTACCAATAAATTTGTTGACATCTTCGCCTGGCAAATTGATTTTCAACGGCTGCAAAAAGGAGATCAGTTTAAAATAATCTATGAAGAAAATTTAGTGGATGAGGTGCCTATTGGCATTGGGCGAATACTGGGTGTTTACTTCGAGCATTCCAACAATGGGTACTATGCCTTTCCATTTGACCAGGGCGATGGCGCAGACTATTTTGATGAAAAGGGAAACAGTTTGCGCAAAGCACTTTTAAAATACCCGATAGAATTTTCGCGGATCAGTTCACGCTACTCCATGAATCGCTTTCATCCGGTGGTAAAAGTTTTCAGGCCGCACTTAGGAACAGACTTTGCGGCTCCTACGGGCACACCTATCCGATCAGTGGGCGATGGCATTATTGAGGAAGCACAATACAAAACAAATAATGGCAACTATGTAAAGGTGCGCCATAATGGAACCTACACAACGGGGTATCTTCACATGTCTAAAATCGCCAGTGGCATTAGTGTGGGCACCCGTGTGCGACAAGGGCAAACAATAGGTTATGTGGGCAGCACCGGGTTGGCCACGGGGCCGCATTTGTGTTACCGCTTTTGGAAAAATGGCGTACAGGTTGATGCGTTAAAAATCGAATTGCCGCCTTCGCAACCTGTAAAGCCAGAATACTTCCCGGCTTACGAAGATGCAAAAGAGGCAATTATTAAGCGGTTACAGTTAATCCCGTTCCCCTCTTCTTCCGGTGAAATGGAAGTGGCCAGCCGATAAAAAATTTTATTCGCACAATTTTTCCAATCGCCAATTGGTTATAAAGTAACTTACGGCCCTGCTTACCGTACAGTTAGGTAACCTATGCAAAGATTCATACTCACCGCAGGTTTTGTTTTTATCATACTAACAGGCTTTGCGCAAAAAGTGGGATTGGTGTTGAGTGGCGGTGCAGCTAAAGGCATTGCCCATGTTGGCGTGCTCAAGGCCCTGGAAGAAAGTGAAATCCCCATTGATTATGTAGTGGGCACTTCCATGGGTGGGATTATAGGCGGTTGTTATGCTGCCGGCATGAGTCCCAGCCAAATTGAAGAGATTGTTCTTTCAAAGGAGTTCATGCAGTTGGTGAATGGAAATTTTGAAATAGGGAGTAAATCATACTATTCGCGCAATGATGATGATGCCTCCTTTCTTCGCCTCAACCTTTCGTTAGATTCTGCCTTTAGTATTTTATTCAATACCAATATTGCAAATGATCTTTCCCTGAATTTTGCGTTGGCAGAAAGGCTTGCCCAGCCATCGGCAATAGCCAATAATAATTTCGATAGTTTGTTTGTTCCGCTCAGGATAGTGGCTGCTGACATCTTTACACAAACGGAAGTAATCCTATCACGAGGGCCGCTAAACGATGCCCTTCGGGCAACACAAACAGCCCCCTTTTTCTATACACCGATCAGGGTAGATGGCAAGTATTTGTTTGATGGTGGAATCTACAACAACTTCCCGGTTGATGTGACACAAACAGAATTTAACCCGGATGTAATCATCGGCTCAAATGTATCGTCAAAAATATATCAGGAATATCCATACGCAGAGGATGACAAGTTGATTTCAAAGTCCCTTCTTTACATGCTGCTGGATAAATCAGACCCATCAGATATTCCGGAATCAGGAGTTTACATTCAGCCCAATCTTGTCGGTTACACAACATTTGATTTTGGCAAAGCCCGCGCATTGATTGATAGCGGATATGTGCAAACCATGAGGCAAATTGGTGAGATAAAGAGCAAAATAGCAGCTCGTAGAACGTGCGAGGAAGTGGCGGCAACCAGAAACAAGTTCAATAACAAAACGACTCCGTTTATAATTGAAAAAATTGAATTTGACGGCTTCAATACAAACCAAAAAAAATATATCAATCGCTTTTTTAAAACAGGTAAACGGGTGCTCACCATTAATGAAATAAAATCGGGATTCTATAACCTGGTATCGGAAGATTATTTCAATAATTTATATCCGGGGTTTACATTCGATCGCCAGGAGCAAACCTTTAATTTCAAATTAACCAAGCGGCCTCAAAATAATTTTCAAGTTGATTTTGGAGGGGTTATTGCCACGCGCAACATTAGCAGCATTTACCTGGGGATAAATTATTATTATTTCAACCGATCGCTCACGCATGCAAACATAAATTTTACCACGGGCAATTTTTATAAGTCGGCACAAATGAAAGCACGGATAGATATCGCCAGCCGGATCCCATATTATTTGGAACCTTATGCAACCTTTAATAACTGGGATTATTTTCAGGGGAAAGATTTGGTTGTGAAGAATGTTCAACCTACTGTACTTAACCGCATCGACCGAAAGGGCGGTTTGATCCTGGGCTTTCCAATAAAAAGAAATTATAAGCTGACATGGGATGGTTCTTATATAAATAACCAGGATCAATACATAAACTCAGAGGTACTTGTTTCCACCGATACATTAGACATGCTTCGCTTGCACGGAGGACGGATAGGCATTAACTTTTCAACAAACACACTCAACCGAAAGCAATATGCCTCAACCGGTAAGTTTTATTCCTTTGGTGTGGATTGGTTTGGTGTTAATGAAATTTTAGAACCCGGCAACACATCCGTTATAACCGATATAAGTAAGGCATATCGTTCATGGGTGCGTGCAAAAATTTCACTGGAACAATATTTTAAGAGTGGGATTTATAGCTCAGGCTATTATCTGGAAGGAGTGTTTTCAAATCAGCCTGTGTTCATGAATTATGGGGGAACTATTATTAATGCCCCTTCCTTTAATCCCATGCAGGACAGCAAGACCTTGCTGCTGGAAAATTTTCGGGCGTTTAATTATGTAGCTGGCGGCTGGCGAAATGTTTTCGCAATAAGAAAAAATCTTGACTTCCGGCTTGAAGGATATTTGTTTAAACCCATTGAAGCCATCGTGATGGGCCAAAACCAGGAGGCTGCCCTTAGCCAGGAAATAACAAACATATATTTTGCTGGCACCGCTGGCCTTGTGCTTCACTCAACAATTGGCCCCATCAGCCTAAGTGTTAATTATTATGATGACAAGCAAAATGAACTGGGCGTATTGTTGCATGTAGGGTTTCTCCTCTTTAATAAGACTTCTTTGGAATGATTTCCATAAAATGGCGCTCAAATCGATGTTTGGTTAAAATGAAAGAGGGCAGGGCAGATGTAATTATTTTTCGCTTTTTTTAATTTTTAGCTATGTTTATCTTTTAATGCAATAGCCTGGCTATCTGTGTACTTAAATTCTATGAGAAAAACCCTAAATGTCCTTTGCCTTACTTTGGCAGGGATTCAATTCTCACACGGTCAAACAGTTCAATGGGCCTCAAAAGTCGTTGATTTCTCTTCGCAACTAACTCCTATCCAATATTCTGCACAACAGGCATTGGGGGCGCCTAATGTGTTGCCTGCCGGTGGGCAAAACCCGGGTGCGTGGACTCCCGACAAACCGAAGCGTACGGAGTTTATTAAACTCGGATATGCAACGCCTATACAGGTACAGCAAATAGCCATTGCCGAATCGTATAATCCCGGGGCTCTTTACAGGGTTTATGTTTATGACGAAAAGGGCAAAGAATATTTAGTAAATACGTTCAATCCAATGTCCGTACCCCTGCAGGGGCGCATGCTCAATGTTTTTCTCGATAAAACTACTTACAAGGTAAGCGCTGTAAAACTGGAGTTTGACGGCAGCGCCCTGCCCGATTATTTTTCATTAGATGCGGTAGCCATCTCAGACTCTCACATTCCCATCATTGCAGCTATTGATTTACCCGAGTTGCTCAGTAAAGGACTTGTGGTTGAGCGATTGGATTCGAATGTAAACAGTGACGTTAGCGAGTATAACCCTTTGCTCTCGCCCGATGGAAAGACATTATACTTCAGCCGGAAGTACCATGCTGGAAATGTGGGCGGGGTAAGCGATAAAGAAGATATCTGGTACTCCGAATTAGGCGCTGATGGAAAGTGGAGCCTGGCAAAAAACATGGGCCCCCAGTTTAATAATGGCCAACCCAATTTTGTAAATACGATATCATCAACACCTGACGGCCAGGCAGTGGTTATGCTCTTAGGAAATAAATACCTTGATAAAGGCAAAATGGTTGCCGGTGTATCTATCAGCACCAATGTAGGCGGCAAGTGGAGTGACCCCAAGCCATTGGAAATTGAAAATGATTATAACTATAATGAAAAGGCTAATTACTTTCTTGCCAATACACGCAAGTCACTCCTTATGTCTGTGGAGCGCGATGATACCCAGGGAGGTCGTGATTTATACGTGAGTTTTGAAAAAGAAGATGAAACCTGGACTCAGCCGCTCAACCTCGGTAAAGTTATAAATACAGTAGGCGAAGAGACAGCGCCATTCCTCGCCTCCGATGATAAGACATTATATTTTTCTTCCAATGGATTTAGTGGGTATGGTGGCAGTGATGTGTACATGAGCAAACGCTTAGACGACACCTGGACAAACTGGTCGCCACCAAAAAACATGGGGCCGGATATCAACACCAAGCTGGACGACCTGTTTTTCAATATTCCGTCAACGAGCGAGTATGCCTATTATTCAAGAGAGGTTACGGCAGATAACTCTGATATCTACCGGGTTAAGATGCCCATGTTTATGACACCCGATCCAATTGTAATTGTAAGGGGAAAACTGGTAGATGCGAGAACCGGGGAACCTTTGGGAGCAAAAATTATTTATGAACGGCTTTCTGATGGAAAAGAAGTTGGCTCAACTTACTCCGATCCGGTAACGGGCGAATATGAAATTCACTTGCCGGGCGGGCAACAATATGGTTTCCGGGCTGAAGCCAAAGATCATATTTCCGAAAGTCAAAACCTGGACCTGAGAAACTTTACGAAGGATGGCCAACTGGTTGATAAGGACATTACCCTGGCGCCCATTGAAGTGGCCCGTGTTGAAGAAAACACCAAAATTGTTTTGAACAATATCTTCTTTGATTTCGATAAGTCAATCTTGAAAAGTGAGTCCTTCCCTGAACTTAAACGGATAGCTGCATTAATGAAAGAGAACCCAACCATGCAAGTAGAGATTTCCGGTCACACAGATCCGGTTGGGCCCGAAGCATATAACCTTGGATTGTCTGAACGAAGGGCAAAGGCAGTTTCAAAATACCTGGTTGAACAAAGCGTAGGTTCAGATAGAATTAAAACAACCTTTTTTGGAGAAACCCAATTGATAGACAAGAGCAATACACGCGAAGGCAATCGTAAAAACCGCAGAGTGGAGTTTAAAATCTTAAAGATGTAAAGATGAAAATTATCTCTCTTCTTCTATTATTATTTGTTCACTTAGGTGCGAACGGCCAGGGAACTGATACCCTGATTTACGCGCAGGGCAATATCGTAAACGGCCTTACTAAGGAACCCATTGTTGCACGCATATCGTATCAAAGTCTTCCCTATGGGAATAAGGTGGGTTTCCTTTCGGGAAGTACTTTTGTTTTTCCGCTCTTCGATAATGAAAAGTATTCTATTACGGTGGAAGCAGCAGGATTTGCCCCTTCAAAATATATGCTTGACCCTGCAGAAGCGAATAGTGAACGGAGGGTGATACAGAACATTGAATTGAATTTACCTTCGGCAGCCGCAGACAATGCCGAGGCTACACGCACGGTTGGTAAAGTAATGCGACTTGAAGATTTAAATTTTGATGCCGGTAAAGTGAAAATCTCTGCCTCTTCTTTTGAAGAGTTAGATAAGGTTGTGTTAATGCTAAAAAACAATCCGCGCATGGTAATTCAGTTGGAAGGCCATACCGACACGCGCGGGAATGCAAATGCCAACCTTGCCCTTTCTCAAGAACGTGTAGACGCTGTTAAATCTTATTTGGTTTCGAAGGGCAGCAGTAAAAGAAAGATTAAGACAAAAGCTTTTGGCGGAACTCAACCCGTAACCCTGGAAGAAACAGAAGAGGCGCATGCACTAAACCGCAGGGTGGAAATACGGATTCTTGAAAATTAGCGCGAAGCAATTGCAGAAGCGCTTCGTAAATATTTAACAAAAGGTTTTATCAAGTCCTCTTTCTCAGCCTCGCTCATATTGCTTTCAACAACAGAGTTAACAAGAAGCATGGCCAGTTCCGCTGTGCGCGGGGATTCGTAAACCTTGTTGGCCTTATCCAGCTTGGTGGCGCACTCAACTAAATTTTTATGATTGAAAGCAATCACAGCCTGGTTAAAATAAAGCAAACCGGGAAGTTGCTCTGGCTTTACCAACTGGTAAAGATTGAGATTATATTTATAATGTACTTTATCTGATTCTGATGGATCAATGGAAAGCGTATTCGCCCGGTAGGTGGCAATGCGTTGATTGATTTCTTTGGCATCGGTAACAAGGCCATGAAAGCGATCGGTTGATTCTACAAGAACAGAACCATTGTCTGTTTGCACGGAAATGAAGATATGATAGTTGGTTTCTATGATTTTATATTCATATCCAAACTCGTTTAAAACAAAGCTCAGGAAACTGGTGGCACTCAGGCAGTCGTAATTTCCCTTTTCAAAAATTTCAGAAAACTGTGTATAAGGCTGATAGTGCTTAAAGAATTTTTTGTGCGATTCGCGGAAAATCAATTTTAGAAAATCCTGCCCGGAATGTTTTGATCGTTTAGCCTGAAGGGTGGAAACAAAACTATTCAGTTTCACAGTTATATCCTGTGCGTGGACCGTGGGGGAGCTTGCCAATAAATCAGGAAGTAACTCAACAGGCTGAGCGCCTCCCAAAAATGGAATCAATCCGATTAAGACTATGATAAAACCACGGAACATTACGTAAATGTTAATCTTAGTAACTTAAAATTAACATATAGGTAATATTAGTCAACTATTGGTAACATAAACTTAACATAGGGTTATGTGCCAAAAAGTGAATAACTTCCTAAAAATCAATCAAATTCCTTCAAAATAGGCATATTATGAATGAGGCAATGACGTTTAAACCGCACTTTGAAAAACTTAAAAAAAGAAGTCAATTATTAAGAAAAGAGCCCTGGACTGAACGGAAAAAGCGAATCAAAGCTTTTGGGGATTTTCTCCTGGCGAATGAACATCGAATAGGGTTGGCCGTGCAAAAGGATCTTGGGAAGCCGCTGGTGGAAGTTTCTATTTCAGAAATCTATCCTGTTATCACGGAAATAAAGCATGCGGTTGAAAACTTAAAAGAATGGGTAAAGCCCGAATTGATTGACGCGCCCCTCACTTACCTGGGAACACGGGCAAAAGTAATTTATGAACCTAAAGGAGTATGTCTCATAATTGGCGCCTGGAATTTTCCGATCAATCTTTGCTTAGGTCCTTTGATATCGTGTCTTGCTGCGGGCAACACAGCCATTTTAAAACCGTCTGAGCTTACGCCCAACACTGCTCGCCTGCTGAGTGATTTAATCAGGGAATTTTTTGATGAAGATTTAGTTACTGTGATAGAGGGTGGAGTAGATGTTTCTTCGGAGTTGTTAACACTTCCTTTCGATCATATTTTTTTTACGGGCAGCAGCGCTGTGGGCAAAATTGTGATGCGCGCGGCTGCTGAAAACTTAAGCTCCGTAACCTTGGAGTTAGGGGGCAAGTCACCCACCATTATTGATGATACGGCCAACCTTGAAGATGCTGCCAGGCGAATTGCGTTCGGAAAGTTTTTAAACAATGGACAAACATGCATCGCCCCTGATTATGTTTTGATCAACGAATCCTCAAAAGGGAAATTTATTGAGTTGCTTAAAAAAGAGGTAGAGAAATCTTTTGGGGATAACGGTACAATTGAAGTTACTTCTCCAAACTATTCGCGGATTGTAAATGAAAAACATTTCGAACGGGTGGAGCAATTAATTGCGGATGCAACAGCACGGGGAGCAAAGATAGCGTGGAGCGGACCTGCTAACAGGAGTGAACGGTTTATGCACCCGGTTATTCTTTCGCATGTTTCCATGGATGCAAGAATTATGGAAGAAGAAATTTTTGGCCCTGTGCTTCCAATTATCAGTTATTCATCCGTTGACGGGATTCTTGAACTAATAAACGCAAAGCCTAAGCCGCTGGCATTATACATCTTCAGCTCCAACAAAAAGTTCCGGCAAAGAATATTGGAAGAAACTTCGGCAGGATCGGTATGCATCAATGATTGCGTTTTACAATTCACGCATCCTAACCTGCCCTTTGGAGGGGTGAATGCAAGCGGCATCGGGAAATCGCATGGAAAATATGGCTTCCTGGCCTTTTCAAATGAGAAACCAGTTTTAAAACAAAGAAGTGGGTTCTCAATGCCTTACTTATTACACCCCCCCTATACCTCACGGGTAAAAAAACTTGTGGACATTATGATGCGCTGGCTTTAGCACGATTTTAATTTCGACAGCGTTGTATGGTAAGTTAGCGGGCTGGCATTTCTAATGGTATTGGATTTGCTACTTTTGTTAAGATTTCAACTACTGAAACTATATGAAGATTGTGAAAAAAATTCTGATTGGGGTTGGCATCCTATTGCTGGTTGTAGTGGCTGCTGCCTTTATAATCCCGATTGTATTTAAAGATGACATAAAAGCTGCCATTGATAAAGAACTTGCCAAAAGCATTAATGCCGATGTAATTTTTGATGTGAATAATTTTGACCTCACGCTGTTTAGCAATTTCCCCAACGTAACGGTGGAGGTTAAAGAACTGGGCGTGTTTAACCGCGAACCTTTTGCAGGTACTCCTCTTTTTGTGGTTGAAGAACTTGCTGTTGAGTTAAACCTGAAGGAATTAATCTTTGGGGATCAATTGCGGGTAAAAGGCATCACCTTAGTTCGCCCACAGATTACCATAAAAGTATTGCAGGACGGAAAAGCGAATTATGATATCACCTATCCTGCAACAGAAGAAGCAGCGCCTGTGGCAGAAGAGTCCGGTTCTTTTTCATTTGGGATAGACCATTGGAAAATAATCGATGCAAATGTTGTGTATGACGATCAGTCGATTCCGTTTTTTACTTCTATAAAAGGATTGAATCACAGTGGCAGCGGGGATTTCAATGAAAAAGAGTTTGACTTAAAAACACAATCAACAATTGATTCGCTCACGGTAGCTTATGATGGCGTAGAGTATCTCACAAATAAATATACCGAAGTAAATGCAACAATTGGAATAAGTGAAGAATATACACGCTTTGCATTTAAAGATAACACGACAAAGCTCAACGACTTTATTATGAGCATGGCGGGTTGGTTTAAAATGAATGAGAAAGATTATGGAATGGATATCCAGTTTTCCAGTCCTGAAAACTCGTTCAAAAGTTTGTTGTCGTTGGTGCCTGGTATCTACACAAAAGACTTTGGCAGCATTGAAACCAAAGGCGATTTAACTTTTGCAGGATTTGTAAAAGGAACCATGAGTGACACCCAAATGCCGGCATTTAATATGGCGCTTAATGTTAAAGATGCCATGTTCAAATATCCCGATCTGCCAACCGCCATCTCTAACATTAATATGGATCTGCTGGTTGACAACAAAACAGGTGTTGTAGAAAACACGGTAGTTGATTTGAAAAAACTTCACCTGGAATTTGGCGCCAACCCGGTGGATGCGCGCATGCTGATTGAGAACTTAAAAGATTATCGCATGGATGCCAATGTAAAAGCGGCACTCAACCTGGCCGAACTCGGCAAGATGTTTCCCATGGATGGATTGGAGATGAAAGGGGCTTTCGCGATTGATGCAACTGCGAAAGGGGTATATGACAGTATTAAAAAAGTGATACCCGCGGTGAACGCAACCATGTCCCTTTCCAATGGGTATATAAAGTCATCAGAATTTCCAATTCCATTAGAGGATTTGCGATTCAAAGCTTCGGTTCAAAACTCAAGCGGAAAAATGGCCGAGACTTTAATCAATGTGAAAGATTTTGGGATGCTGATGGATGGCGAACGGTTTACAGCCGAACTTATCCTTCAAAACTTAGATGACTACACATGGGACGCGAAAGCGAACGGGGGTATTGACCTGGAAAAGATCACCAAAATATTTCCGGTAGAAGGAATGACCCTTGCGGGAAAAGTTAAGGCAGACATTCAAACGAAGGGAAAATACTCAGACTTAGATGCGGGTAAATATGAGCGGCTGCCCACCAGCGGCACGGCATCGCTCAAAGATTTTAAATACAACGCTGCCGATCTTCCACCGGTTACCATCAGCCAGGCCGATGCTGTGTTTGATCCTCGGAAAATAGAAATTAAAAATACAATCGGAACCATTGGCAAAAGTGATTTTAATGTAACGGGTTCAATCAACAATTACATTGGTTATTTGTTTGGCTCAGAAACCATAAAAGGGAACATGAATTTCATTTCAACGCTTCTTGACCTGAATGAATTTATGACAGAAACAGAAGCCCCCGCAACACCTTCTGAACCTGTTCCGTATGGTGTTATTCCTGTGCCGCAAAACATTGACTTTGTCCTTCACTCAAATTTAAAAACGGTGAAGATGATGGACTACACAATGACTAATGTAAACGGGGATGTGATTGTAAAAGATGGAGTAGCAAACTTAAACGGAGTGAAGTTCAATATGCTTGGCGGGGCTTTTGTGGTCAATGGTGCATACGATACAAGAGACATAAACCATCCTTTGTATGATTTAGGGGTTAAGATTGAAAGTTTGTCTATTCAACAAGCTGCCTCTTCATTTTCCATTGTGCAAACCTACGCGCCTATCGCTGGTTTAGTGAGCGGAAGTTTTGGAACAGACTTTAAAATCAGCGGGGAACTTGGTCAGGATATGATGCCCAAAATGAATACGGTAAACGGAAGCGGGCTTATAAAAATTGGCCAGGCAGCATTAACCCAATCAAAATTAGTTTCCGGAATCACATCCCTTACCAAGCTTGATAACTCCGACCAGGTAACATTAAAAGATGTGCTGATGTCGGCAGCCATTAAAGATGGCGCTTTAAGTGTAAAGCCGTTTGATGTAAAATTTGGGGAGTATAAAACAAATGTAAGCGGCAGCACAGGATTGGACGGTTCCATAAATTACCTTCTCAAAATGAATGTGCCTGCCGGAAAATTGGGTTCGCAACTACAGGGATTTGTTAATAAAAATACGGGTGCAAATAACCCAACTTCTGAAATTCCAGTTACCATTGCGCTGGGGGGCAACTATAAAGACCCTAAGACAAGCTTGCTCATGGAAGAGCAAAAGCAACAGGTAACGCAGGCTGTTACTGCTGTGGCGGAAGAAAAAAGCAAGCAGGCTGCGCAGGGTATTTTGGAAGGTGAAAAACCAAAAGATGTGTTGAACAATATCCTTAATCCTAAAAAAGACACCACTAAAGTAGCTGATGGCGCGCCTGCCGATTCAACCAAAACAGATGTGAAACAGGAAACCCAAAAGGCGCTGGAAAACAAACTTCAAAACCTGCTCAAGAAAAAGAAGAATGACTGAAGGGTGCCTTTAATAGACGAGGAAGTATCTTATACCTCTGAGTTGGCAGCAAGGCTGCAATTAAGTTATGAGTAAACTGACATTGACATTAGTATCAACAAGTGTATGCCATTTCATCTAAAGGTCGTCAACCTTTTTCGCTGAGCACAAAAAGGTTGACGACCTTGTTCTGAACTACTCCGCAACCACCACCGCCAACTTCTCAC
>CAZNRJ010000027.1:0-2210 GCA_964574945.1 uncultured Ohtaekwangia sp.
ACGACACTACCTATGTAGCCTCCCCCTATAAAGGTTCGCGACATAACCGCGGGTGTGCGTTAGACCTTACCGTGATTGATTTAAAAACCGGACTCGAATTGGAAATGCCTACCGGCTACGACTCTTTTAAAAAAGAAGCCTGGCCAACAAGTCCTGTTAGTGATCCAAAAATCAGGAAGAACCGCCAGGTATTAATCGAAGCTATGGAGAAGCACGGCTTTAAGGTAAATGCTTCGGAGTGGTGGCATTTTGATTTTGTGGGCTGGCAAAAGTTTACCGTAATGGATATTGATTTTGAGGAGTTGGAGCAATAGGTATACCTGAATCAATTTAATAGATTTGTTTTGAAATAAATGTTAGTACTATGGACAAAAAAAGTAAAAAATTCCTGTTCGATTATTTAAACAATGCTTCACCCACCGGCTTTGAACAGAGCGGCCAGCAAATTTGGCTCGACTACATAAAGCCTTACACCAACGATTATATTGTGGATGTGTATGGAACGGCTGTCGGGGTCATTAATCCCAAAGCTGCTTACAAAGTGGTGATTGAAGCCCATGCTGATGAGATCTCGTGGTTTGTTAATTATATCACCGAAGAAGGCTATATCTATGTGCGCAGAAACGGGGGTTCCGATCACCAGATTGCGCCTTCCATGCGCGTAAATATTTATGGAAGTAAAGGTATAGTGAAGGGCGTATTTGGCTGGCCGGCCATTCATGTACGTGATGCCGCCAAGGAAGAAGCGCCTTCCTTAAAAAATATCTTCATTGATATAGGTGCCGAATCAAAAAAGGAAGTAGAAGAACTGGGTGTGCATGTGGGCTCGGTGGCTGTATTTCAGGATGAGTTGATTGAACTGAACAAAAACTACCTGACCGGTCGCGCGCTGGACAACCGTATGGGTGGCTACATGATTGCGGAGGTAGCGCGAAGGCTTCATGAAAACAAAAAGAAATTGCCGTTCTGTTTATACATAGTGAATGCCGTACAAGAGGAAATTGGTTTGCGCGGTGCCGAGATGATTTCGCGCAGACTGAAACCCGATCTGGCGATTTGCACGGATGTAACGCACGATACCCAATCCCCGATGTATAATAAAAAGGAAAGCGGAAACCTGAAGTGTGGTTCTGGTCCCGTGTTATGTTACGGGCCGGCTGTACAAAATAATGTGCTCAAGATGATTGTGGACGTTGCACAGAAAAAGAAAATTCCATTTCAACGGCAAGCGGTTTCACGTTCAACAGGGACCGATACCGATTCCTTTGCTTACTCGTCAGAGGGCGTTGCATCTGCGTTGATTTCACTTCCGCTGAAGTATATGCATACCACCGTAGAGACCGTGCATAAAGACGATGTTGAAAATGTAATCAACCTGATGTATGACGTGCTGTTGCAAGTGAAGCCCGGGCATGATTTCAGGTATATTAAATAAAAGTCAATGGTCGATAGTTCTTAGTGATGCAGCTATGGACTATCGGCTATTAACCATTCAACATGGAGTTTACCGATCAACTCAATAGAAACCTTTTTCTTCCAAAGACTCCCAAACGTATAATCTCCCTCGTGCCTTCACAAACAGAACTACTTTACGATTTAGGATTGGATGCAGAAGTGGTTGGCATCACCAAATTTTGTATCCATCCGCAGTCATGGTTTAAAGAGAAAGAAAAAATAGGCGGCACCAAAAATTTTTGGTTTGATAAGATTGATAAGCTTAAACCTGATCTCATCATCGGCAATAAAGAGGAGAATTACGAAGAAGGTATCGCTGAACTAAGTAAAAAGCATCCTGTGTGGATGAGCGATATCTCCGATTTTGATTCAGCGCTGGAAATGATTCGTTCAGTGGCTCTAATTACAGATCGTGAAGAGCGAGGTAACAAAATTATTCAATCGATTAACCAGACATTTGATAAACTCTCGATTTTTAAATCGCAGCGGGTACTTTATTTAATCTGGCAAGAACCCTGGATGGCGGCAGGCAAAGGTACCTTCATTGATTCCATGATTTCCAAACTTGGATGGATGAATGTTGTTGATGGGTTTAGATATCCAACTCTTAACGAGGAACAACTTCGTGCGTTAAATCCTGAATTGGTTCTTTTATCTTCAGAGCCTTATCCTTTCAAAGAAAATCACCGAAAGTTAATCCAGGAATTGCTTCCTCATGCCGCTGTGCATTTGGTGAATGGTGAACCATTTTCGTG
>CAZNRJ010000027.1:2220-7683 GCA_964574945.1 uncultured Ohtaekwangia sp.
GTGGTATGGCAGCCGGATGATACAGGCACCCGCCTATTTTGCTACGCTTCCTTTTCAGAAATTGTAAACCCAACCGTCCTCATGTCATCCCAAAAACCGGGATAAGATTTATTAACTACCTCCGGACTTTCAATTTTAAGATTAGTGAGCGTGGCTAACGGTGCAAGTCCCATAGCCATTCGATGGTCGTGATAGGTGTTAATAAAAATTACCTCGTTGGGTACCTGACCGGGTGTAAGTTTCCAGGTTCCGGTTTGAGGTTCGGTAAGGGTAGCGTCAATTTTTCCTAATTCATTTTGCAGGGCAGCGATGCGATCAGTTTCCTTAATGCGCAAGCTCTCTAATCCCGTAAAGGTGCCTGTAACTCCTTTGGCTGCACAAACGGGTAGCACGGTTTGCGCAAGATCAGGACAGTCTTTAAAATCCCAACTGATTTCGGAAGCAGCTTTTTGTTTGGTCAGGAGGAGCTGGTTGTTTTTAAAAGATGAATGAACACCCAGTTTATCCATGATGGCAGCAATCACCCGATCGCCCTGAAGCGATTTTTCTGAAACATTAGGTAGCGTGATGGCAGCTTCTTCGGCCAACGCAGTAAAGCCATACCAATAGCTTATGGCTGACCAATCGGCCTCTACCGTAATGTTGGCTGTTTTGTAGGGAGCGGGGGCAATCTTAATTGTTTGATTTTCTAAATCGATATCAGGCCGAATTCCAAATTGTTCCATGAGTGCAGCCGTCATTTGAAAGTAGGGCACGCTCCCCATCTTCCCCGAAAGGGTAATGGTAAGTCCTTTGGGAAGCGTGGGCGCCACCATCATTAAGGCAGAGATGTATTGGCTGCTCACATTGCCGGGTATGGTTAAGGCATCAACTTTTTGATTTGAAAAACCCTTGGTTTCGATAGGCGGGAAACCATCTTTTTCAAGGTATTCAACGGTGGCCCCCAAAAGCCTGAGTGCATCCACCAGGATTCCGATGGGGCGTTCCTTCATGCGGGCTGTGCCGGTAAGGATTTTGTTCTTTCCCGTAAGGGCAAAGTAAGCTGTAAGAAAACGCATGGTGGTGCCGGCATCCATTACGTCAATCAGTTTGTCTTCGCTGATGATTAACCGGTTCATCAATTGTGTATCGCGCGCATCCGAAAGATTGCTAACGATCGATTGGTTTCCGCTCAATGCTTTAAGGATCAATGCCCGGTTGCTTATACTCTTGGAGGATGATAACTTATGGGTAACACCAGCGAGTTGCGATTTTTTTGATACGGATAGATAAGAAGTCAATTAAGCAGGTCGTTTTATGAGTGTTAAAAATAATTTTAATCAGAAGATTTTTTGTGAGAGTTGAAACAATTTTATTTGAATAATGGTTGAAGCTAATATGAAAACGACAAGCAAAGTAGCAATTGGGTTAGGAGTAGCAGCGGGCGGGGCCTTGCTGGCTGCCTGGTTGCTGACCGGTAACCGCAAAACAAAGACAAAAGAATTTGTTGCGAAAAAAGCGGATGATTTAAAAAGGGCATTTAAGAAAGTGGCCAAAGATTTTGATGAATCAGAAAACCTCTATGTTTAAATCGACTGATAGTAATCAAGCGATGCATCAATTTCTTCTGCACTGACTTCCACGTCCCACACGGCCTGACCGATTCCCTTGGTCAAGGCCATTAATATCCTATTTCCTTTATTTTTCTTATCCTGGCTCATTAATTCCAAAATTGGTTTGCGTACCGATGGCAGGGTTACAGTTGGATAAACCTGTTTCAGGTAGGCTGAGATTTCTTCGAGTTCTTCTTTAGTTAACAAATTCTTTTTCCAGCCGATAAAGGACTCGCAAATCATGCCCACGGCAATTGCCTCGCCATGGAAAATCCGATTACCGGAATCCAGAAAATAGCTTTCCACCGCGTGGCCAACTGTGTGGCCAAAGTTTAAGATTTTACGAAGCCCGCTTTCCTTTGGGTCGGTTTCTACTACTTCTTTCTTGAATGCCACGGAGTGTGGGATGAGCACATTCCAATCCTGGGTTGCCAACGGTTTTTTTCTGAGAACATCCCACATTTGCCCATCCGAGATAAGGCAATGTTTGATCACCTCGGCAAAGCCGGAGCGCAATTCCCGTTCGGGCAAAGAATTCAGAAATGTTGAACAGATGAGTGTAGCGACCGGCTCACAAAAAACACCGATGTGATTTTTATATTGCTGAAAATCAATTCCAAGTTTTCCGCCCACACTGGCGTCAACTTGTGCAAGAAGGGTAGTGGGAAGGAGTGCGAAATCAATTCCGCGTTTAAAGGTAGCTGCGCAAAATCCACCCAGATCGCCAATTACACCACCCCCCAGGATTAACAAAAGGGAATGCCGGTCAAAATGCAATTGGGTAAGGTTATCCCAAACCTGTTTGCAGGATTCCAGGTTTTTATGTTCTTCCCCGGCTTCAATGATAATAATATCATGAGCTGGAAGGGCGCTTTTTAATAAGGGATAGCAATGCTTCTCAGTATTTACATCCATCAACACGCCAATTTTTGAATACGATTTCCCGTTAAGGAAGTTGGTGATTAACTCGGAAGGATTGGGATGAATAGATATTACCGACATGAAATGAGCTTAAGACTTAATTGAACAAATTAAATCAATTCTTGCCTTTAATGAAGATAAGACATTAGAAATCCAGCAATCTTTCTACCACTAAGCTTAGTTACTTTGTGTCTTCCTGCCTTTGTGGCGAATTTAGAAATAACCGAAATACTATATTTGTGCCGCTATAAACATTGCATGGAAGCAAAACCCGGAATTCGATTTGACGATACACACGTGGCCTTTTCATATAAAAGCGACCGCGAGCTAAGGAAGGCTAATTTCATCTTCTCCCTTGTTAATCATCCCTTTATTTCAAGCCTGGCAACCGGGCTTGCTAAATTAGCACTTGCCGTGCGCTTGCCCGTAAAAGGACTTATCCGGGCTACTGTTTTCGAGCATTTTTGCGGAGGCGAAACGATTGATCAAAGCGACAAAACAATTCAAACACTGTTTCAATTTAAAGTGGGAACCATTTTGGATTATTCGGCAGAAGGTGAACATAATGAGTCAGGATTTGATAAAGCGAAAGAAGAAGTTTTAAAAACGCTGGATAAAGCAAAAGGCAATCCTGCTATTCCGTTTTGTGTATTCAAGGCAACCGGATTGGTAAATGCCGATGTGCTCGAAAAAGTACAGGCCAAGCAAACACTCACTGCCGAAGAGACGGATGCGTTTGATCATTTTCAGCAGCGGGTAGAGGCTATTTGTAAAAAAGCGTATGACCATGGAGTTCCTGTTTTGATTGATGCTGAGGATAGCTGGATTCAAAACCCTATTGATGAAGTAGCCTATGCCATGATGAAGAAATACAATCAGGAGAGGGCGATTGTATTCAATACCTTTCAAATGTATCGCACCGATATGCTTGATAATTTGCGAAATGCATTTCATTCAGCAGCCATGTATAATTATTACCTGGGTGTAAAAATGGTGCGAGGTGCGTATATGGAGAAGGAAGCGGAACGAGCTGAGAAAATGAATTACGCCAACCCCATTCACCCAGGCAAAGAAGCTACCGATGATTGTTTTAATAAGGGCCTGGCATTTTGCATTGATAACAAACAGCGGGTAAACCTGATGTGTGGATCGCACAACGAATACAGCAATCAATATTTAACTGTGTTGATGGAGAAGCACAGTATGAAAAACAACGACCCGCGCGTGTGGTTTGCCCAGTTGATGGGCATGAGCGATAATATTTCGTTTAACCTGGCCAAAGCCGGTTATAATGTTGCCAAGTATGTTCCGTACGGGCCGGTAGAATTAGTGATGCCTTATTTGATGAGGCGGGCAGATGAAAATACTTCTGTTGCCGGGCAAAGCAGCCGCGAACTCACCCTGATCCGCAAAGAATTGAAAAGAAGAAGAGGGAAGTAGAATTGCACATTGATCATTATCAATTGTCCATTATATAAGGCTGAATTCCTTATTTTTGCCCCTTCAAAGTAAATCAAGCACATGCAGTTAAGCGAACAGGAGATCATCCGCAGACAAAGCCTTCAGGAACTATCCAAACTGGGCATTAATCCCTATCCGGCCGAGCAATTTGAAGTAAATGTATCGGCTGCGGAGATTCATGAACATTATCCAAATCAAAAGATCGAATATAAAGACATCTCTATAGCTGGCCGTATTATGTCGCGCAGGGTAATGGGCAATGCTTCGTTTGCCGAACTGCAGGATGAAACGGGCCGCATCCAGGTATATTTTCGCAGGGATGATATTTGCCCGGGCGAAGACAAGGCACTTTACAATGTCGTTTTTAAAAAGCATTTGGATATTGGGGATATAATAGGCGTGAAGGGATTTGTGTTCACAACCCAAACCGGAGAAATTTCCATTCACGTTACAAGTTTTAAAATTTTATCTAAATCACTTCGGCCATTGCCGGTTGTTAAGGAAACAAAAGACGAGCAAGGCAATGTTGTTTTGCATGATGCCTTTACCGATCCTGAGCAACGCTACCGCCAGCGCTATGTAGATTTGATTGTAAATCCACACGTGCGAGATGCTTTTGTAAAACGAACCCGCCTGGTGAACACCATGCGCGAATATTTGAATGACAAAGGGTATTTGGAAGTAGAAACTCCCATTCTTCAACCGCTCTATGGCGGAGCTGCCGCCAAACCTTTTAAAACGCATCACAATACATTGGATATGACGCTCTACTTGCGCATTGCCAATGAACTTTATCTGAAACGATTGATTGTAGGTGGCTTTAACGGGGTGTATGAATTTTCGAAAGACTTTCGCAACGAAGGCATGTCTCGCTTTCATAACCCTGAATTTACCCAGGTGGAATTATATGTTGCCTACAAGGATTATAATTGGATGATGGATTTGGTGGAGGAAATGATTGAGAAGGTTGCCATCAATCTGCACGGTTCAACCGAAGTAAAAGTAGGGAATGAGTTGATTGACTTTAAGCGTCCATGGAAACGGTTTACCATGTATGAAGCGATTCAGCATTTTACCGGAATCGATATTTCTGAAATGGACGAAGTTGCACTTCGGGAAACCTGTAAAAAATTGCATGTGCCTATGGATGCAACTATGGGCAAGGGTAAATTGATCGACCAGATTTTTGGAGAGAAGTGCGAGCACAACTTAGTGCAGCCCACATTCATCACAGACTATCCGTTGGAGATGTCGCCCCTTGCTAAAAAACACAGGAGCAAGCCGGGATTGGTAGAACGGTTCGAAGCTATCTGCAATAGAAAGGAAATCTGTAATTCGTTTTCGGAATTAAATGATCCCATCGATCAGCGCGAACGCTTTGAAGAACAACTTGAGTTAGGCAAACGCGGTGATGAAGAAGCGATGACATTGGATGAAGATTTTCTTCGTGCGTTAGAATATGGAATGCCGCCTACTGCGGGGTTAGGCA
>CAZNRJ010000027.1:7693-18593 GCA_964574945.1 uncultured Ohtaekwangia sp.
GACAGGCTTTCGATGATCATGACCAATTCAGCATCTATACAGGATGTTATCTTCTTTCCGCAGATGAAACCCGAAAAGCATGCTGAGGTAAGTACGGAAGCAGATTTTATTAAGATTGGCGTGCGCGCGGAGCTAATGCCTATCCTTCAAAAGCTGGGCATTACCACAATAGCACAGCTAAAAGAAATGAAAGCCAGCAAGCTCTTCAATGATATTCCGGGCATGCGAAAGAAGTTGAAATTAGAGGGTGTACAAAACCCATCGCTGGAAGAGATAGAGAATTGGTTGAAGTAAAATTAATTATCGAAGAAGCTCCGTTGACGGTCCAATTTCAAATCGCTTAGCATGCTTGATTTAAGCCCGATCGAGAAATTATAAGACTGGTAGGTTCCAAACGGAACCCAGCTTAAGCTCATGTGCCAGCAATGTAAATCGCGGTTAAGGCTTAGTTGAGTTTGCGTAATAGCCTTGTTCTCAAAATCATATCCTGAACTGAAAATAATTTTCCACTTTTCAGTTAATGATACATCGCCATTGAAGCGCATGGCCTGGGTAATGGTGGGTTCAACATTTTCACGATGAGCATAGTCTACGTTGTAGCTTATGCGCAAGTTCCACGGTATAGAGAAATCAATATATACATCCGGGTTTTGCAAAAGAAATTTTTTATCGGTGTCTGACAATTCGGAGTTTGCAATTTTACTTCGTGTTTCTGTATCACCCTTTTGACCTTTTGGGTTTAGATTGGTGCTAAAAGCAAAATTGGCCTGGGTAATGCGTCCAAGTTTTCCGGTATTCCAGGCGTATCGACTTATCCTTCTTTCGGAAAATATAGGTCCGGTCATTGTTTCAGGATCTTCATAATCGGTAATAATCATACGGTATTCATAAGGATCAAGCGTGGCGCCAAAGTTCAAATTGATTTTGTCCTGCAAAATATTTGTATTGGCGGATAACGACAGGTTGGCCAGTTTAAAGGAGTCGGCAAGAAAATTATAAGACGATCCCACAGAAAGCGTATTGAACAAAGCGATTTTCCGGTCCACCGTATCTTTTGCGTTTCTTACTTTCAATTCAATGTTATTGTTCACCCCAAAACCAATCGAACTGCTTTTGCCTGCGCCCGGGGCTCCATATACATAGCCTTCGTACCGCGATTTAAGAACTTCTGTAACATTGCCGGCACCATCGGTGGTTGTAAATTGCTGGTAGTAACCATATTTAGCATCCCCGAACTCAGGCTGGAAACTATAACTCACTGAAGGGTTGATTACGTGCCGTATTGCTTTTAACCGGCTATTTGGATTTTTATTTAAATACATACCATAAATGCGGGTGGTTAAGCTTGCCCCTCCCGAATAATTATAAACTCTATTAAACCCTTCAACTTTTGTTGATGTGAAAGTGCGTGTTGAATCGTTATAACTCCAATCCAACTTATCAAAGTACCAGCGCTCATCATAGTTAATGCTGGGGCTTATCGTTAAAAACTTCAGCAACTTAAGGGATGTACTTAATGGAATATTATGCCGTATTCCCTTCTTTGCATTCTTGATAAAGAAGGGAACGTTATCAAATGTAAAAGGAGCAATACTGTCTGTGGGGTTTCCATTTGCATCAGTTCCAATTCGGCCAAGGTTATTGGTGATTTGGTTGGTTCCATTCATGGAATAGCGGGTACTTATGTTCTGTAAAAACATGCTTCCGGCATTTTTGAAGGGGTAAAGATTATTAACGTTAAGACTGACATCAGGCATTGGCAAGTCGACTTGTTTGGTGCTTAAGTTTTGGCTGTGCCGCAGGTTAACCCCCATGCTGATAGGTGTGCCCTGGAATGACTTGCTATAGTTTATATTCGAGCTTAAATTTTGGGTAGTGTTATCGATGCGTGAAGATTGAGTATTTGAATTTACGCCCAGGTAATTATTTGAGTTGTAGGTAGAACTGGCAACGTTTACGGATGCACCAAAACGACTGCTTCCCCGGCTTTGCGGGCTATGTGACCACATGAGGCGAAAGTCTTTTGTTTTGGTGGGCGCTTCAATCTTATCGTAATTGATGTTGTTGGTGAATGAAAAATTGAATGCACCGGTATGTTTATATCGCGTGTTATAATTGGTATTTAAATAAAGGGCGCTTCCTCCTTTTGAATAAACATCTCCGGTAATAGCCACCTTGAAATACTCATTCACATCAAAAAAATATCCGCCATTGCGCAAGAAGAACCCCCGCCTGCGTTCTTCTCCATAGGAAGGCACTAATATTCCGGAGGCACTTTTGCGCGGTGCAGGAAAAATTCCAAAGGGAAATCCAAGGGGCGTGGGTACATCATTAAACTCCATGTAAAATGGCCCCGAAACCATTTTATCGCCAGGAATTGCCTTAACCTTTGAAGAAATAATGCGATAGTGCGGATGCGCCAGGTTGCAGGTGGTATACGCATTGTTAATTGTAAACAATTCGTTCTTTTCATTTTTGTAAACGATCTCGCCATGAAGAAACCCATCGCCTTGTGTGGTAACGACTTCTGAAATTTTTGCCTTTCTGGTTTTGAAATTATAGACCATATCCTTGGTCTCATATTTCTCGGCTCCATTTATAAAAATAGGATACCCCACTTGCCTGCCGCTTGTATCGCTTCGGCTATGGGCCGTAATAGTAGATGCTTCATAGTCAATTACAATTTCTTCGGCTTGTAGTTCAATAAGCCCGTATTTTACATGGGCATCGCCATAAAGCCTTATGATTTTTCGTTCCAGGTTTGAGTTGATGGAATCGCGGGCCGAATAGGTGATGGTGGTTTCAATCGGGCTCTTTGGTTGATTCTTTAGGGAATCGGATTTTACCGTTGCGGTATCGTTTTTGTTTACAGCAAGGTCGGGTGGGCGCAAGGTATCTTGCTTAACGGGAAGGCTACCCGGTGGCGTGCGGATTGGTTTTTCCACCTGTGCCGCTCCCAAATAGGAGATAGAAATTAAAAAAAGTGTGAAAATGAAACGTAACACAGCACCCATAGGCTCTGATTCTACTTTCAGGGGTTTAGCTTTTAGTGAAAAATTCACAACTTTACACAAAGTTATTGCAAATACATTAGCCATTAGTAAGCCAGTGAAGAATATCGAAGCAAAGCTCATCCTGATAGCAATAACCTTGCTAAATTTTACTGCTGGCCAAAATAAGCTACTATGAAGAGAAGGGAATTTATCCGGAAGTCATCAGCTTTGGTTACACTGCCTTTATTTTCATTTCAAAAGAATTTTAAAGTTCGCACAGTTGTAATCGATGCCGGCCATGGGGGCAAAGACCCGGGCACAATTGGAAAAAAAAGTACAAAGGAAAAGGATGTAGTACTGAAAATTGCCCTTAAAACAGGTAAGTATATAGAAGAGAATTGTCCCGGGGTAAAGGTTCTTTATACCCGTAAAACCGATAAATACATTGAATTCCAGGATCGGGCTGATCTGGCAAATAAAAATCATGCAGACCTGTTTATTAGTATTCACGCCAATTCTATTGTGGGCGCCAATGCCTATGGAACCGAAACGTATGTTATGGGTTTACACAAGGATAAAAGTAACTTTGATGTGGCAAAGCGCGAAAATTCGGTTATCCTGATGGATGAGAATTACAAAGAAAAGTATGAAGGGTTTGACCCGAATAGTCCTGAGTCCTATATCCTTTTTTCATTGAACCAGAGCGCATATCAGGAGAATAGCCTGAGATTTGCCCAAATGGTAGAAAACCAGTTTAAGACTAAGGTGGGTCGATCGAGCCGGGGCGTGAAGCAGGCCGGCTTTCTGGTTTTGTGGATGACAACCACACCCAGTGTTTTAGTCGAGACAGGCTTTTTATCCAACAATAAGGAAGAAGCATTTCTTGCCAGCGAAGATGGTCAGGATTTGATAGCCTCCGGCATTTATCGTGCATTTAAAGAATATAAAGCCGAAATTGAATCCATAAATTAATGACCTGTGAAGAATAAAGAATTTAAAGTAGGCCTGTTTGTGGCCGTTACGTTGGTGTTGCTCTATTTTGGATTCAACTTTTTGAAGGGGATAGATTTCTTCTCTTCCACCAACAAGTACTATGTTGTTTTCGATAACATTGATGAGCTGGCAGTTTCCAATCCCGTATTGGTAAACGGGTTTGCGGTAGGCCGTGTGAGCCATATCAATATCATGCAGAATAAGCAAAACAAGGTGCTGGTAGAGTTGATGATTGATTCTGATATTCAGTTAGGTGATTCCACGCAAGCAATATTAAATAGTGATTTCTTAGGAGGAAAGTCAATCTTACTTTCTATTGGCACAGTTACCAAACCCCTTGAACCAAAAGACACATTGATTGCCGTAGTTGCCAAAGGGATGTTTGACCTTCTTTCGGAAACAGCAACGCCTGTGGCGGATAATGTGGGTACAACTCTTAGAAAAGTAAATATCATTTTGGATAACCTGGCCAAAAATTCTCAAAGTTTAGATACAATTTTTTTAAGACTGCAGGCTACCCCAATTCTGCTTAACCGAACCCTGGTAACTGCTAATGGACAACTAAGTGAACTTTCAACGAGTTTTAAATCCGTTGCCAATAACCTTAACGGCACCCTTGCAGAACTCAAACCGACAATGGCAAATCTTAAGGTGTTTTCCGATTCCCTTAAGCAGATACAATTAAACCAGACAGTGGCCGAAGCCCGGCAAGCCATGGAAAAACTGAATGCCATGATGGACAAGGTTGGAAAAGAAAAGAGCACATTCAATAGGTTGATGACGGAAGATTCGTTGTATGTAAACTTGAATAAGTTACTCATGAGCCTGGATACGCTTGCCAGGCACTTCGATGATAACCCAAAACATTTCATGGCTCCCTTAGGTAAGAGTAAAAGTAAGATCGAGCGCGACCGCAAAAAGGAAGAGGCGAAACAAAAGAATTGATTGTCCACTAAACATTTGAGTCATGGATCTGGAATTCAATAAAAATGAGGACCAGCTTAGGCAATTGTGCTCTCAGCTGAAATCAAAAGAAAAGAATACCAGGCTGGGCGGTGGCGAAAAGAAAATCGAAGATCAGCACACTAAAGGAAAACTTACTGCCCGCGAACGCATTGCTTATTTGATTGATAAGAAATCTGATTTTTTAGAAGTGGGTTTGTTTGCGGGTGAAGGCATGTATGCCGAGCAGGGTGGATGTCCTTCGGGCGGGGTGATTGTTGGGATTGGATTTGTAAACTCCCGCCAATGTGTAATTGTGGCTAACGATGCTACTGTTAAAGCCGGAGCCTGGTTTCCGATTACCGCAAAAAAAAATCTTCGTGCCCAGGAAATTGCGATGGAAAATCGCTTGCCAATCATTTACCTGGTAGATAGTGCCGGTGTTTTTCTTCCCATGCAGGATGAAATTTTTCCCGACAAGGAACATTTCGGCAGGCAGTTTAGGAACAATGCCAGGATGAGCAGTATGGGCATTGTTCAGATTGCGGCTATCATGGGAAGTTGCGTTGCTGGCGGGGCTTACTTACCAATCATGTCGGATGAAGCCATGATTGTAGATAAGACGGGTTCTATTTTTTTAGCAGGATCGTATTTGGTGAAGGCTGCTATTGGCGAGGATATCGATAACGAAACGTTGGGCGGGGCAACTACCCATTGTGAAATTTCAGGTGTAACCGATAATAAATTTCCCAACGACCAGGCATGCTTGGACCACATCAGGAAATTATTTGATAAAATAGGCAGCCCTGAGCTTGCCGGGTTTAGCCGTGTAAAACCAATGCTGCCAAAGGAAAATCCACAGGAGATTATTGGGTTAATGCCCTTCGATCGCGCTAAGCCTTATGATATGCTTGAGATTATTAAGCGTATTGTTGATGATTCTCAATTTGATGAATATAAAGAGTTGTATGGCAAAACATTGCTGTGCGGCTTTGCGCGCGTGGATGGTTGGGCAGTAGGCATCGTTGCCAATCAACGCAAAGTAGTGAAGACGAAGAAAGGCGAAATGCAAATGGGCGGAGTTATCTATTCTGATTCGGCTGATAAGGCAGCCCGTTTTATCATGAATTGTAACCAACGTAAAATCCCCTTAATCTTTTTACAGGATGTAAGCGGGTTTATGGTGGGCAGCAAGGCTGAGCATGGCGGTATTATTAAGGACGGGGCTAAGATGGTTAATGCGATGGCAAATTCCACAGTGCCCAAGTTTACTTTTTTGCTTGGCAATTCATACGGTGCCGGTAACTATGCCATGTGCGGCAAGGCATACGATCCGCGCTTAATCTACGCATGGCCCACCGCTCAACTTGCCGTGATGAGCGGAAGCTCTGCTGCAAAAACATTGTTGCAGATCCGCGTAAGCACACTGAAGGCGCAAGGAAAAATCATCACGAAAGAGGAAGAGGAACAACTGCTAAAGGAAATAACCGAACGGTATGAGGAACAACTCAGTCCTTACTATGCGGCCGCGCGTCTTTGGGTGGATGGCGTGATTAACCCCCTTGACACCAGGCAGGTGATTTCTATGGGAATAGCCGCTGCAAATCATGCCACCATAGAAAAATTTAATGTTGGGGTATTTCAAACGTAGACACTGAACTTTTTAAAAAGACTGTGTAATGAATTGAAATTTTTTATATTCTTGCATTGATGTCAGAGAATGAATTAAAGGCGTTGGTTTCCTTGCTGGATGATGAGGATAGACAAATTGCCACTCACGTTCAGGAAAAAATCCTATCCTTAGGAACCGAAGCAATTCCCTTTTTAGAAAAAGAATGGGAAAGCAATCTTAATCCATCTGTTCAGGGGCGCATTGAAGAATTGATTCACACCTTACAATACGAACTGGTAAAAGAACGGCTAAAGAAATGGCATGCGAGCGAAGATAAAGACTTGCTTACCGGAATGTGGATTTTGGCCACCTACCAGTATCCTGACATTGAGTTGGAAAAACTGAAGCAGGATTTAGAACAAATCTATTACGATGCGTGGCTGGAATTCAGGCCCGAATTATATGCGTTCGACCAGGTTAAAGTTATTAACAGCGTGATTTTTAATAAGCTGAAGTTTGGCGCCAATACTAAGAATTTTCATTCACCTGGAAACTCAATGATTAACATTGTGCTCGAAACCCGCAGGGGAAACCCCATTACATTGTGTGTGATTTATTTATTGGTTGCGCAAAAACTTAAGCTGCCGATGCAGGGCGTTAACCTGCCTAACTTATTTATCCTTACCTATAAAGACGATAATCATCAATTTTACATTAATGCGTTTAACCGTGGTTTAATTTTTTCCAAGCAGGATATAGAAAATTACATTCACGAACTTCACATGGTGCCTCAGCCATCTTTTTTTGAACCCTGTAGCAATCTTGATATCATCAGAAGGGCTTTACGCAATCTCATTATGTCATTCGAAAAAATGGGTGAGCATGCCAAGGCCGAAGAAGTGAAGCTGTTGCTGATCGAAATTTCCGATGGCGGGGATTTAGGGGTTTAGCGCAATTGCAATAAAGTCTCCTGATCAATTTCATGACCGCCTTTAAACTGAACAAGCGTAGGTCTTAAGTTTAGTTTCCCGTTAAGATCTTTCATTTCACCTAAGCGTTCATCAGTAAGAAATGGATCCTGGTCACCATAGACTTCAATCACTTCTTTATTCCTGAACAAAGAAGTTCCTTTATCAAAATCCATGTCATTAGGGAAAATGCCGGCCCAAAGAATAAGCCGCTGAAAGGAGACTGTGCCATCTAATGCCCAGCGGGAAACTGTGGCACCGCCTTGCGAAAACCCAAGCAGGGTAACTTGTCCTGCGAAGGATGTTGGAATTTCTTTTGAGTAAATGCCATTTAAATAGGTGAGGTAATTTTCAATGTCCATCAACCTGTTTTCGCGGGTCATCCAGGTTGCGCCTACTTTGTTGTTTCCCGATTGACTGCGTTTAGTAACGTCTTCCAGGTAAAATCGCGAAAGCCCTTCAGGGGCGATGATGCAGGTTTCCGGATTTTCAAGAACAGAAAACTTCTTTATAAAATATTGAGCCAATTGACCATATCCATGAATCACAAACCAAACTTTCCTGGTGTGTGATGTAATCTCACCCAGCTTATAATACCTCGCTTTAAAATTAAAATCTGTTTCCTGAAGCGTCATACCTGTTGATTTAAACAAAAACGGCTATCGGTAACCCAATAGCCGTTGTATTTATTTCATGATGATGTTACCGTTTAAATCCTAAGGCGCTTCCTGCGCAATGACTGGATGGTTCATCAAATGTATATTGAATATAATAGATTCCTGTAGCGTTGCACGGATAGGCAATAGCAGAAATAAATTGTCCGTTTATTTTGCTGCTGGCTACTTTATTACGCTCTTTATCATAAATGCTAACCACCACACCATCTGCAGTAGTTCCGTTAGGGCAGAGGTTAATCATGTATTGTGTCCCTTTTGTAAATACATAGCTATACTCAACTTTATCTTTAGCCTCACCATTTATTTTATAGCTTTTTAAGAAGTTGAACCCGCTGGAAAGTTTTGGAATGCATGCATTGGCCAGGGTATCCGAATCACATCCCTGGTCAATAAGGTCATTTGAATTCGCAGCGACAGAGAGAATGGATAGTAATAAAAATGCTATTTTTTTCATAATTGAAATTAGAAACTTTATTAACTGATAACTTTAGTTCTGATTAGGTTGATGATATTTTTTATCTCTTCAACGTTTTCTTTTGTGATGTCTATGGTGGTAGTACTATTGTCTTTAATAACCGCCACTCCATTTACAATTTCCATGGTAGATTCTTTGTAGGTGTAGGTTATGTTAATCTTATCATAAACTTTTTTCAAAGATTCAAGATCAGCCGACAGGCCAGCCATATTTTCATCTCCCTGGTAAAAAGTAAAGAGTAGCATGATCTGCTCCAGGATAATTTTTTGTTCACCAATTGTTTCTTTAAGTGCTGCATTATCAGGATTTTTTGCAGCCGTTTGACAGGTTATCTGCATGGCCTCTAACCAGCCTCCTGTAAGAAGTAACACACTCAGGTTATCCCTGCTTTGAGATTGAAGATAGTGGTTGATTTGATTAAAATTCATAGTAGTGATCAGCAGCAATGAATCTAAATTCTTACTGTTGGTTGCCAACCGACCGATGGTTCCGATGTCGAAGAACTGACCAATGTTCAATTCATCGGCCAGTGATTTAATAGAGGAGATATATTTAATTCCATCCTGATTTCTCCCGAAAATATTGGTATATCCTAAATCGGTACCATACACGCCCAGGTTAAGCGCCTTTTTATAATTGCTGTTATACTTAGGAAGGTTATTGGAAGAGTTGAGAATAGCCTCGTTGTACTTAGTGCCTGATTCTTTGAGCAGCATCGATATCTCTATCGGGCTGGGTATTTGTTCAAGAATGGAATTGATTACCTCTTCATCAACTCCGGACCCTGTAATGTTTGCAGAATCTAAACTCTCAAGGAAGGCTTGCTCATCGGGTTTTTTCCCTGAAGAGCAACTACCTAATAAGAAAACAACAATACCAATTGCAATTAATCTCATAGTGATAGGGATTGATTACAAAAATAAGAATTATGGCTTCGTTAGCAAACAGCCTGTCAGGCACTATTTCTTTACCGAAAGGTTGACTTTTTCAAAGATATCAACAAACCGTCTTAACAATTCAAAATAGAGTGCCAGGTACAAAAACAAGGTCATACCCCAGATTACCAATAAATTGAAGAAATAGGTAGTGAGTGTTATTCCCAGTAAATTCTTTTCAGGAAAGAAGAATGCAGTTCTATAGTCAAAGGAATTTTTTGGTTTTGGCGATTGGAAAACCGGGTTTACGTTTTGAACTAATTGTCCCTTGTATTCCATAATCCGTTCTTTGGTTGAAATATTCCGCACCAGGTCGGAGAGGCTCTCATTAAAGAATTCATTTTTCTCTTTTTGAATATCGAACCCCTGCTGTTCGTAAAAGCTCATTTTCTTTTCGATAAGCGCGGCATTTGTGTTATACTCTTTTTGATAGAACTTTCGGTAAGCATCAAAATAGGTTTCAAGTTGTTTGCCAATTTCTTTTGAATAGCCGTTGCCAACAAATACATCTTTCAAATCAAGCTGTGAGATATCTTCTTTAAAAGGTTCATTCTTCAATTCAGTATATAAAATCTGTTTGTTGACAGTAATCAATTTTTGAATGGAATCGGTTTTGTTTTGAAAGTTGTCGATAAGAAACTGGTTGCGTTTCTTTAATTCATCTGCCAGGTAAGCCGATTTGAAATCAGCCCGCGACTCCTCGCGTTCATATTCATAATAAGCCTTTTGATATTCATTGTTTTTAAATTGATGTACGGCCATAGCTTCATACGCCCAACGCGAAGTCATCAGATCTGCTACTATGGGTACTTTTCCTTTAGTGCTCAATACATCATTGAGCTTATCGAAATCAAAAATAACTCCGCTCAATATCATTTGTGGAATCAGAAGCAGCGGAATCAAAATATACACGGCTACTGCTGAGTTGAAGGCAGCGGAAATGTTAAGTCCCAATACATTGGCAAAGCAAGATGAGGTAAACAGCACTAACCAAAAAGCCCAGGTCATGCCTTGAATTTCAAGAATCCAGTTGCCAATGGCTATGAAGGTAAATGTTTGAATGGCTGACAAAAGAAATAGAATCGCAACTTTGGAAAGAAGATAACTGTTCCAGCTCAGGTTTAAGAAAGATTCGCGTTTAAGAATTTTACGATCGCGAATAATTTCTTCGGCACTTACTGTAAGCCCCATAAAAAGGGCAACGATAATCGCCATCAGTATAAAGGCAGGCAGGTTTTCATTGTACCGAAGAATATATTCTTTTCCGCCTGGTGCACTTTTGTATTTTATGATGAAGGCAAGGAG
>CAZNRJ010000028.1:0-13184 GCA_964574945.1 uncultured Ohtaekwangia sp.
AAATTTTCCTGAAACGAAGGAAATTATCGAATTGAGATTTTAAGAGTTGAATTCAATACAGATAGGGGTGCCGGGGCAGAGAGTTGTCTTACTGAAAATTGCAAACAAATGACACCTTCAGCTTCACCCGCTATGGATTTTAATAATTCATACTTAAAGCTTTTTCAAATCGCCCAACAGAACTTTCAACTCTGGCAAAAGGAAGAAAGTTTGCGAGTGGGTAAGAAGCAAAAGAAAAAGGAGATAAATTCTCGTTTAAGAATTACGCACTCATCGTATCATACACCACCACCTTTTCCCAAAGGGCTGAACAATCGGCAATAAATTTTTGGTGGATGGGGTGATCCTGATAGGTCTTTTGTCCGGCTGTATCATCAAAAAACATTAGCTCAGATACGGAGTAACTATTATCTACCACATCGCGTTTTTCGGTGGAGGCAGGTACGCCCACATGAATTTTGCGGATGGTTTCAATCTTTGATAACGACTTGACACCTGCAATTAGTTTGGCTAAATCTTCTTTGGAGTCCGGGTTCTTTAACCAGAAAAAAACATGGTGAACAAGTGCTGGCTTTTCTTCTTTCATAGCTAACGATTCAAGGGCTGGCGCCAAAGTTAATAAAGAAGCGCTGGCAATAAACTTTCTTCGGGTGGGTTTTGACAGGTTCATTGATATAGTATTTAATCCTAAAAATAACGAAAACGTGTGCACCATCTGCAATCTCTTTCACTTGTACTGGTATTTTCCGTCACTTTCTTACCTTTCTTTTGTAACCTTTCCAACCTCCAGCTGTAACTAACCCGAATTGTGACAAAAAGCATAGACCTGATGAGTGACGAACAAATAATGGAGACCGTGAAAAACGGGGATCTCCAGCAGGCATCCTTGCTTTTTGACAGGTACCACAAACGGATTTTTAATTTTTTGGCACGGATGGCAACGGATAGGGAGGTAGCGGAAGACTTAACACAAAACGTCTTTCTGCGCATGCTAAAGTATCGCCACACCTATAACCCGGAAATGAAATTCCAGTCGTGGATATACCAGATGGCCCGAAATGGTTTTGCGGATTATTATAAACAACAAAAACAACGCACACCCGTGAAAGTAGAAGTGGAAAAGTTGATGGACCAGCCGGACGGAATGGAAGCGCTGGAGCAAGAAGAGAATGAGAAGAAGTTGATCCGGGCATTGGCGCAATTGCCGGATGATTATAGAGAGTTATTAGTCCTTACCCGGTTTCAGCATTTGAAGTATGAAGAGGTAGCAGGATTTTTAGATATGACGGTAGCCAATGTGAAAGTAAAAGTACACCGTGCCATTGGCCAGTTGCGCGAAAATTATTTTGAACTCGAAAAGTTATGAGTATGGAAAAAGAAAAGTGGGAGAGCAGGATCATCGATTACATTGATGGGAAAGCCACAGCGGAAGAACGCGCTTTAGTAGAAAGGGAATTGGCGAGCAACGAAGCCCATTATTTATTGTATGAGCAATTGCGTGAAGTGATCCAGGTAATGGACAAAGTAGAAACGTTGGAACCATCCGGCAAGCTTAAAGCAGAATTTGAAACAGCTTTGCTGCAGGAGATCAATAATCAAAAGAAAGCAACACGCACCGTTTTCTTTTCACCGGTGATTTATAAAGTGGCAGCCGTTCTTGCTTTGGTGATGATGGGCCTGGCAGTAGCTTATTGGGTCAATAGAAATTTAGAACACGAGAAAGAATTGGTTGAATTAAAAACCCAACTTGAAGAAAACAGGAGAATGATGCTTGCCATGTTGGGCGATCAGCATTCCGCAAGTCAGCGAATGGTGGGAGTGTCAGTAGCCTATGAATTAGATAAAGCTGACGACCAGGTTGTGAATGTGCTGGTGAAGACAATGAATGAAGACACCAATACAAATGTGCGGCTGGCAGCATTAGAAGCACTTAGTAAATTCAATACGGAAGACAATGTGCGTCAGGCGTTGATAAATTCCCTGGCCACACAAAAAGATCCGGTTGTGCAGATTGCACTCATTCAGTTGCTTGTTAAGCTGAAGGAAGAAGGGGTTGTGAAACAATTGGAAAAAATAACAAAAGATGCGTCAACCATGAAAGCAGTAAAAGATGAAGCGTATACAGGAATATTAAAACTTTCATAAAAGTAATTTCTCACTGCAGAGAGAATGACTATGTATGAAATAAAAAGGAGAGAAAGCCCCCCTCTCCTTGGGAGAGGAGTTGGGGGTGAGGTTATAAACAAAACGAATAATAAAAATTAAAAAATAGGATCATGAAAAAGATAATTGTAATAGTATTAGCCTGGATTGCTGTGAACACGGCCACGGCTCAGGATTTTAAAGTGGCCAAAAGTTCGGGCCGGCTTGAAATAAATATTGGACGCGTAACGGTAGAAGGCCACAGTGGTAATGAAATAATTTTTTCATCGCGTAATTACCGCGACCACAAAGATGAACGTGCAGAAGGACTTCGTGCTATTAATGGCTCCGGACTTGAAGACAACACAGGTCTTGGAATTAATGTAGCTCAAAACGGTGATGTGGTAGAAGTCAATCAATTGAAAAAAATGAACTCACCGGATGTAAAAATCCTGGTTCCAAAAGGTGTGATCGTTTCCTTCTCACATCAATCTCAGTATGGCGGCACGGCTGTGTTTAAAAACATGGAAAACGAAATCGAAGTTTCTGCGAATTACAACAGCATTGAGATGGAGAATGTAACAGGCCCGCTAACGGTAAAAACAGTATACGGTCATGTGGAGGCCAACCTAAGCGCAAATGTTAAAGGACCCGTGTCAATTGTTTCAATCTATGGATATGTAGATGTAACCCTGCCCGTAGCGATTAAAGCGAATATTAAAATGAGCACTTCGTATGGAGAGATTTTGGTAGCCCCGGAGTTTAAAATTGAAATCGACAAGCAAGGTGATTTTGTCCGATACAACGACCGTGTGAATGGCAAAATCAATGGCGGTGGAATCAATGTCGATTTCCGGTCTGACTACAGCAAAATTTATCTTAGAAAAAAATGAAAGCAGTCATCTCAACTCTGCTAACCTTATTTACCGGAGTTTTGCTTGCGCAGACTCCGGTAAATAAAACATATCCGGTAACGGCCGGCCAAAAAATTTCTTTCCGGTTTGATTATCCCGAGTTAGTTAAAATCAGTACGTGGGATAAAAATGAAATTTCGATTGTGGGTTCGGTAAGTATCAACCAGGGTGAGAGTGACGATGCGTTTGAGTTGCTTCAATCCAATTCGGGCAACACGGTTTATATTGAGAATAAAATCCGCAACCTGAAAGAGCTGCCTAAACGAATTACAGTTACGCGTGGTGAAGAGAAACTCATGTTTAAATCAGAAGCGGATTTTAAAAAGTACTGTAAAGAAACCGGAAGCGATTTTAATGTGAAATCCTGGGGTGTTGATATGGATATATTGCTGGAAATAAAAGTCCCAAGGAACATAGAAACCAGGTTGGAGTGCGTGTATGGACTGGCTGAAGTGAAAAGTTTTTCCGGTCCCCTTACGGTGGAGGCAACCTACGGTGGTGTGGACGTTTCAGTGCAGGAAAAAACAACCGGGGAGTTGAAAGCCGAAACCAGCTATGGACAAATCTATTCAAACCTCGACTTAAAATTTACAGGCTCTGAGTTTAAAGATTTTCATACCGTTGTTACGGCCAAACCCGGCACCGGCCCTAAGTATTCATTCGAATCCAAATATGGGAATGTGTATTTGAGAAAAGTGTTGTGAGGATTTAAAAGTTTTTTTAAATACCCAATGAGTTAGCAAGTTCATTTGCCCCTCTCCTCTGGAGAGGGGTTGGGGTGAGGTGTCACTCCAACCTCTTATGAAAAAACAATTGATGATTTGGTAATAATGAAGGATGAGCAATCTTCACCAAATCTTTTAGGATTAAATCCGGCCGCAAGTAGCCAAGTTCCAAAAATTCACTTCCGCCTTTCGCCCCTTTTCGTGCATTGTACGTATACACTTGCTTTTCGCGAAAGGGCTTAAACAATGTATAGCGCGACTCAGCCGCTTGTATTTCATTAAGCGAATGGAACGATCCTACACCAATCCACAAATCGGCATCTTTCGCTTTTTCAAACACCGATTCAAAACCCAATTCTAAAAACCCATTCGACTCTGTATCACTCCATAAATATTTTGTTCCGGCATCTTGTAAAAGATGGGCTGCATAATTTTTCCCGGCAGGCATAAACCACGCATCGCCATATACAATGCCGCTCATAACCGTGGGTCTTTCCGATGTTTCGTTTACTAATTGCTGAATAGCCAGGTACTCTTTTTCAATCTCATTAAATACAGAGTCTGCTTCTTTTTCCTTGTTAAAGAAAAGCGCCATGAATTTAATCCACTCAGCCCGGCCAAGCGGATGCTTTTCCAGAAACTCGGCATTAACAACTACAGGGATACCAAGCTCTTTAATTTTTTTTAACTGGCCGAGGTCGCTCGTCATGGTATAACTCATTACCAACTCAGGGCTTAGTGAAAAAAGCAATTCGACATTCATTCCCTTATCAATACCTAAATCAGTAACCAACCCTGCATCAATTCTTTTTCTCATTTTCTCTGAACTAATATAGTCTGTAGTGGGAAACCCAATGAGCGTTTCCGTTTCGTTCAGGTAATCAAGTAATGGAATGTGTGTAGTAGAGGCGCATACGATTTTTTTAATGGGGGTATAAATTACTTCAGTCTTCTCATCGTGTTGTGGAATGGGTTCATCTTTAGGTAACAATAAATAATTATACCCCTCTTTTGCGCCAGGGTATGGATTGGTAATGGTTACATAAGTTAAGTTGCCTTCCTTGCGAATAGAAAAACCTTCGGCATATTTTAGGTTAGTGCTTATCGGCTTAGACTCCTGAATTTTCTTTTTGGATTGACACGAAACTATGGAAGCCATGAGCGTTGCTACCAAAATAGAATACCGCAAAGCTGCGAAGGCACGAAGAAAGATTATTTGCATGGCGGCCTTGTGCCTTTGCGGTGATATACTTAGATCAATCATGCCACAAGTTTAATAAATTAATTATGTTTGCGCCTGTATTGCGGTCCCCGATTGTTTCGGGGTTAAAAGGGAACCTCGTTAAAAGCGAGGGCTGTTCCCGCAACTGTAATTCTGATTTCGCTTTATGCGAAGTACATTTTATTCAAAGTCCATTGTCCGCCAGTTGGCGGATGAGAAGGCGAATAAAATCAGAAAAGCCAGGAGACCTGCCACACTACATAATAATTCAGTGCTTCGGGTAAAAAGCGACTGTGATTCTTTTGATGAATGAGTCATCTCATTATCATCGTTTCATTTTCAGCCTTTTACTCTTTTTTCAAAACCTTTAAACTTTTTCTAAAATGAAAAAAGAGAGAAAAGTCTGGGCAATCACTCTAATTGTCCTTTGGTGGCTGGCGCCAAATCAAACAAATGCCCAGCAAGATTCCGTTCGGCAACTCAATGAAGTTGTAATTACCGCTACAAAATTTCCTAAGAATCAAAGTGAAACGGGAAAAGTGCTAACAGTAATTGATGAAGATCAAATCAGGCGTAGTGCAGGCAAAGACATTACACAACTGCTCAACGAGCAAGTAGGCCTTGTGGTGAACGGTGCGAACAGCAATCCGGGTAAAGACAAATCGGTTTACCTGCAAGGAGCTAAAAATGAGTACACAATTATTTTATTGGATGGTGTTCCGCTCAACGATCCTTCCGGGGTTTCGGGTGGCGCGTATGATCTTCGGTTGATTTCACTCGACCAGGTGGAACGCATTGAAATCCTGAAAGGAAGCCAGTCAACATTGTATGGAAGTGACGCCATTGCCGGGGTAATCAATATCATAACAAAAAGTGGTGGTGCCAAGCCGGCAGAATTTTTTAGCATGTTAGGGTATGGGAGTTATAATACGTTTCGTGGAAATGTTGGTGTGCAAGGAAGTACAGAGACTTTGGATTATTCTGTCGGATTCTCCCGCATAAGCACAGATGGAATCAGTGAAGCGACAGATGCAAATGCAACAGGATTTGATAAAGATGGGTCTGCCCAGAATTCGTTTCAGGCAAATCTTGGCTTCCATGTCAATTCAAAATTTTTGATTAAACCGTTTATCCGTTACAACCAGTTTGAAGGGAAATATGATGGTGGAGCATTTACCGATGATGTGTTGAATGAGTATGCGGGAACACTTTTAAATACAGGGGTTCATGTAAACTATGCGCTCAGGAAGGGATCCGTTCATGCACAATATTCGTATGACCAGACCGATCGCAGTTTTGATGGTACGTACGGTAAAAGTGAATACACAGGAAAATTTAATCATACCGAAATTTTTATGAATTATGAGTTGAGTAAGCAAATTCAACTCCTTGCGGGAATCACCCGGCAGGATTTAAAAATGCTGGACACAGCCTCTGTTGAAAAAAATCCTTCTGTTGTTCTTACAAGCCCCTATGTTTCTGTGTTTGCGAATGTTGGAAATTTCTCTGCCGAAGCAGGTGGCCGATATACGAATCATACAAAATTTGGGGAGGCGTTTACCTACAGCATCAATCCATCCTATCGATTTCAAAACGGACTGAAATTGTTCCTGAATTTATCAACCGGATTTAAGTCACCTTCCTTGTATCGGCTCTATGGTCAATATGGCGCTAACCCGGATTTAAAACCTGAACGAAGCCAAAGTTTGGAAGGTGGAGTTCAGGGAATTGCTATCGATTCAAAAATGGAGTGGCGTGCAGTTGTCTTCTCAAGATCGGTGAAGGACGTAATCATTTATGCATACCCAACGAATATAAATTTGGATCAGCAAGACGACAAGGGGATTGAAGTTGAGTTGTCACTGCAAGTAACACCCAAGCTAAAGGTTTCTGCTTTCTATGCATTTGTTACAGGTGAGGTGACAACCAAAACCAATAATCAGGATACGGTGTTCAACAACTTAATCCGCAGGCCAAAAAATACGGTTGGCGTAAATGCAGGCTACCGGGTTTCAGATCAATTGTTTATGAGTCTTAACTTAAAAACGTTTGGCAACCGTGATGATTTGTATTTTGATATGAACACATTCACGAATCAATCCGCTACACTATCGGCATATGCCTTACTTGATTTCCATGCAGACTATAAGCTAAAGAATCAAAAAGTAACGTTCTTTGCAGATGTTAGAAATTTGCTTGATCAGGATTATGAAGAAGTTTATGGCTACAACACCATGGGCATTAATGTGAATGGAGGAATACGCATTCGATTATAAGTTCGAATAGTTAGGCATGAGAAGCGATAAAGAAGTTATAAAAGCTGGTAAAGAAGTCACCCCCTCTCCCCCGGAGAGGGGGCCGGGGCTTGGCCGCCAGAACTTTAGTGACGGTAGCAGTGAGGTCGATTACTACTTCGAAGGAGGGTTGATGGTGTTCACTTCTTCATATCATCGTAAGCGAGGTTTTTGTTGCAAGAATAAATGTCGCCATTGTCCGTATGGTGAGAAGACTACCCCTTCAAAAAATCCTGGATAATTTGTTGTGCAGCATGGGAGGGCAAAATCTTTTTATCAGCAATTTCTTTTTCAAAGATTTTGATCTTGTTATTTATTTCAGCGGCTTGAGTAAGCTTTTGCTTTAAAAGCTGCTGTATGTTTTCATGAAACCACACTAAGTTTTGTTGGGTTCTGTTCTTTTCAAAATATCCGTTGGCTTTTGTGGTGGCAACATACTGTTCAATTAAATTCCAGGTTTCTTTAATTCCTTTTCTTTCAAGCGCGGAAGAAGTAATTACTTTTGGTTTCCAACCGGAGTCCGGTTCTGAAAACAAATGAAGCGCATATTCGAAATCCGCTTTAGCCTGACTGGCTTTCTTTGTATTATCACCATCGGCTTTGGTGATCACAATACCATCGGCCATTTCCATAATTCCTTTTTTTATTCCCTGCAGTTCATCTCCGGCTCCGGCCAGCATCAGAAGTAAAAAGAAATCAACAAGGTTGCGCACCGTAGTTTCAGATTGGCCTACACCCACCGTTTCAATAATAATAATTTCAAAACCTGCAGCTTCGCATAACAGAATAGCTTCGCGGGTACGATCGGCAACTCCGCCTAACGCTGCCCGTGTGGCAGTCGGGCGTATAAAGGCAAAAGCATCTTTCGATAATTCTTCCATGCGGGTTTTATCACCCAGGATACTTCCTTTCGTTTTCGTACTGGACGGGTCAACCGCGAGCACGGCAATTTTTTTTGATAACGAGGTGAGGTGCTTACCAAACGTTTCAATGAACGTACTCTTTCCAACACCGGGTACCCCGGTTATTCCAATGCGCACCGATTTCCCCGTAAGGGGAAGCAGTGTTTCAATCAATTGATTGGCTAAGTTTATGTCGTCAGGCAGCACACTTTCGGCTAATGTGATTGCTTGCGCCAGCAGCACGTGATTTCCTTTCGGGATTTCAGTACTAAAACGTAATAAATCCGGACGATTTGAGCCGATGTTCTTCACCTGGTTATTTGATTGATGGCCTAAATTTCTAAATTTAATGCGAATATCAGGATATGAAAAAAATAGCGCGTCAGGGAATTAACATAACACTATTTGTTTTTTTGATGATGTGGGCTGTGGATAAAATCACGGATATGAAGCTATTCAATGCTTTCGACTCATTTTCGATGGCATTAAAGGATTTCGAAGTAACGGATGTGGTGTTCTCGCAAATCCGGGCCGATCCGTTGGTAGATCAGCGTATTGTGCTGGTTAACCTTGCTCCTGACCGGGCACTGATAGCCCAGCAGATTATGAAGATAAAAAGGCACAACCCCAGGGTAATTGGGATCGATAGTTTTTTTAATTGTGAAGGGGGCTTATATGATACCGTTAATTGCCCGCAATTGCTGGATACACTGGGCAGCCTGTTGCTGGCCAATGCCATACAGGAAGCCGGCAACGTGGTTTTGGTTAGCAAATTGCTTCAGAGTAAAAAGCTATTGACACAAGGTGATGTTGATGTGTATGATTCTATAGAATATTCAGACGAAATTTTTCGCAAGCATGCGAGGAACGCTTTTGCTAACCTGCCGACAGGCGCTAACTATCAGGAGGATGTTAAAATTTGCCGCTCCGTGTACCCTTCAATGGAGGTAAACGAAAAGAATGAACTGGCGTTTGGCGTTCAGATAGCTATGATTTATGATTCTGTCAAATCATTAAAATTTCTGGCGCGGGGCAAAGACGAAGAAATAATTAACTTCAGGGGCAACGTTGAGCTGCAAAACACCCGGTTAGGTTCAATTGCCTCCCAGGACATTGCGACCACACGGTACCCGATTATGTTTTATGCGGTTGACTGGATGCAGTTGCTGGGTGATGAGTATCTGGAAGAGATATTTAAGGACAACATTGTGATGATTGGATCTTTGGGTAGTTATTTTGGCGACCCCAACTGGGAAGATAAGTTTTTTACACCCCTTAATAAAAAAGCAGCCGGCCGTGCAAACCCTGATATGTTTGGCCTGGTAGTGCACGCCAATGTGGTGGCAATGATCTTAAATGAAGATTATGTAGCCGAGGTGGCAGACTGGTTGGAAGTAATTATCGCCATTATAACCTGTTATCTTACAGTGCTGTTGTTTATAACAATAGATAAAAAACTACCAAACTGGTACGATGCACTTTCTGTAACAATTCAGGTTGTTCAGCTTATATTAATAACATTCATTATTGTACAGGCTTTTGCCTGGTTTACACTGAAGTTTGATTTGGGACTTACGTTACTCGCAACGGCTTTGGTTGGCCCCAGCTATGATATTTATAAAGGTTTTGAACTGGAGATTACCGGCCGGCTTACCAAACGCAGGCAAAGGGTATCCAAACAGGAATAACTTATAAACAGGAATAAACTTAGTTTTGGCACGTTTTTTAGTAATTTTAGAATTGCAAATCAAATAAAACCATGAAAAAAGGTAGATTTTTAGTATTAGCTGGCTTTTTTGTTGCAACCTCCTTTGCTTATGCCCAGGATTACACTTTCCGGGTATTGGCAAATAAGGGAGCAAATGAAATAAAGTCAGGTGATGGCTGGCAGCCAGTTAAAACGGGCGCAAGCCTTAAGATGGGTGATGAACTAAAAGTTACTGAAAACGCATCTATCGGGCTTGTTCATTCTTCAGGCAAACCATTGGAGGTAAAGAAGGCAAGTACTTATAAAGTTGCGGACCTTGCTGCGCAGATGAGCCCAGGGTCAAGTGTGTTAAATAAATACACAGACTTTATACTAAGCAGTAATTCTGCGGAAGCAAAGAAGAACAGGTTGAGCGCCACCGGGGCGGTTCATAGGGGACTCGGGATCAAAGTATTCCTTCCCAACAACCAATACGCAAGCGTATTCAGCAACATTGTTTATGTAAATTGGGATAACGCAGAGAAAGGTCCATATACCGTATCTTTTCTTAACATGTTTGATGACGTGTTGTTAAAAGTTGAAACACCCGAGAATAAAGTTTCGGTGGATCTGAACGATCCCAAGTTTGCAGGCGAAACAGCAATTCTTGTTGAGGTTCAATCAAAAACCACCGGAACAAAATCAGATGAGCGCTACCTGATCAAAAAGCTTTCTCCCGGTGAGCGTGAGAAAGTAAATACGAGTTACACAGATATAATGAAGGAGTTGAATGAAGAGACAGCATTGAATAAGGTGGTACTTGCTTCATTCTATGAGCAAAATAAATTGCTGATTGATGCCATTACTGCTTATGAGCAAGCCATTAAGTTAGCTCCGGATAATCCAACCTACCAGGAGTATTACGAGGAATTCTTGCTGAGAAATAAGCTCAAGGTGATTAAACCATAACCTTGAATGAATACACGAAGAGCCCCGCTGTAAAGTGGGGTTTTTTGTTTTATGGCCGTATCAATCTGATTTGGCCAACAATTATATTATCCTAATTTTGTGAGCTAACCTTTTTCTTATGAGTGTTTTAGTCAATAAAGATTCGCGCATCATTGTTCAGGGATTTACAGGTACCGAAGGCACCTTTCACGCTGGCCAAATGATTGAGTATGGAACCAATGTAGTGGGGGGTGTTACACCTGCCAAAGGAGGCCAGGTTCATTTAGGTCGCCCTGTGTTTAATACAGTAAAAGAAGCGGTTGAAAAAACTGGCGCTGATGTGTCTATCATATTTGTTCCGCCTGCATTTGCAGCGGACTCCATTATGGAAGCAGCGGAAGGCGGAATAAAAGTAATTGTGGCAATTACGGAAGGCATTCCCGTAAAGGATATGATGATTGCTAAAAAGTATGTAAAGGAAAAGGGAGCTACCCTTGTGGGGCCTAATTGCCCGGGAGTTATAACACCAGGAGAAGCCAAGGTGGGCATTATGCCAGGCTTTGTATTTAAGAAGGGCAAAATTGGTATTGTATCGAAATCAGGAACATTAACTTATGAAGCTGCCGACCAGATTGTGAAGGCCGGACTTGGAATATCTACTGCGATTGGAATTGGCGGAGACCCAATCATCGGTACTCCTACAAAGGATGCAGTTGAGTTGTTAATGAACGACCCGGAAACAGAAGCGATTGTTATGATTGGTGAGATCGGGGGGAATTATGAACCGGTGGCGGCTCGCTGGATAAAGGATAATGGAAATAAGAAACCCGTTGTTGGGTTTATAGCCGGTCAAACAGCGCCCCCCGGTAGGAGAATGGGGCATGCCGGTGCCATCATTGGCGGTGCAGATGATACAGCCGAAGCAAAAATGAAAATTATGCGCGCGTGCGGCATTCATGTGGTTGAGTCTCCGGCTTTGATAGGAGAAACCATGCTGAAGGCGCTTGGGAAGTAATCTGGATACTTAGATTCTAATATGCTTGAAACGTGTCCTACATCTTTGAGATGTAGGACACGTGTCTTTTAAAGGATCATTAAGTCAGTGATGAATTCTTAATTCCAATATCGCAGAATCCAGTATCGAGCATCCAGCTTCAAAAGTTAAAGCAGTTCATTCGCCAGGTTAGCCAATTCACTTCGCTCGCCTTTTTCAAGCGTAATGTGTGCGTATAGTTCGTGGTCTTTTAATCGATCAATAAGATAAGACAATCCGTTGCTCTGCGAATCTAAATAAGGTGTGTCTATCTGATGAATATCGCCCGTGAAAATAATCTTGGTGTTTTCACCTGCCCGGGTAATGATGGTTTTCACTTCATGAGGAGTAAGGTTTTGGGCTTCATCAACAATGAAACAAATATTCGATAAGCTCCTGCCACGAATATAAGCCAATGGAGTGATCACCAATTTTTCATTCGTAACCATTTCAGCAATCTTTGAATACTCCTTGTCCGACTCGCTGTACTGGTTTTGAATAAATTTCAAGTTATCCCACAGCGGTTCCATGTAGGGATTAAGCTTTGATTTGATATCGCCCGGCAAAAAGCCAATGTCTTTATTGCTAAGCGGTACAATGGGGCGCGCCAGGTAGATTTGTTTGAATTCACGTTTTTGCTCCAGCGCAGCGGCCAAAGCAATCAATGTTTTACCGGTTCCGGCTACCCCTTGCATGGAAACTAATTTGATTTCAGGTTTCAGTACGGCATGGATAGCAAACGCTTGCTCGGCATTGCGCGGCTTAATACCATACGCATTTTTTTTCTCCACCTGTTCCACCATTCCGTTAGCAGAATTGTAAAACGCCAGCACTGATTTTTTACCACTCTTTAAGATATAGTAATGGTTCTTCATCGGCTTATCCTTACCAAGCACATCTTCAGGCGGGCAATATCCTTTTTCATAAATCAGGTTGATGATGTTAGGATCAATTTCTTCAATAATGGTATTACCAGTATGAAGCGAGCTGATGTTTTGGATTTTTCCGGTCGTATAGTCTTCAGCCTGAAGACCTAATGCCTTTGCCTTGAGACGGAGGTTAATATCTTTTGAAACTAAAATAACCTTGCGGCCTTTCTCTTCTTTTTGAAGAAGTAGTGCAGAGTTAAGAATCCGGTGATCGGCTTTGTCTTCATTAAAAACTTTATTGGCATCTACCAATCCGTTGCCTCCCGTATCCATCAGCACCCTGAAGTTTCCTTTGCCCTTTCCATTGATGGGATTCCATTGGTGAAGCATTTGATTCTTGGCAAGCTTATCGATCAATCGGATAAACTCCCGCGCCTCAAAATTTTTG
>CAZNRJ010000028.1:13194-18563 GCA_964574945.1 uncultured Ohtaekwangia sp.
TCGTGCTCATCAAAATTGAGGATGCTATTGTGCTCGTAAATAATAACGGAGGTATCTAATACAAAAACTTTCTTCTCTTTGTCTTTCTTGCTCATACGATTGGGTTAAAAAAAAGCGAAGACACGTTTCTCACAATGGCTTTTGCAAGCCTTGCCTGCCGTCAGGCGGGTATGAAACGTATCTTCGCGACATCAATTCTATAGGCGAAATCTAATGAAACGATAACAAAAAATGCAATGGATTAAATAATCTTTTCATTATGAATAATGCAATGATTCAACAGGGTTGGGCTAAACCCCTGAGTATAAATCCCCTTTTTCGGAAGCTGCAATTTTGAGTACGTTGGCAAGTACCGGCAAAATCAATTTTCTGCCCTTTCGACTTCGAAAACTAATTTCTTTAATTCGCGGAGATTAGACAACTCAACGCCTGCTGCTGCCAAAGGTTTCGTCATCATCCGATTGCCCGTCTTCATCGGTAGGCAAGCTAAACATACTGCTGAGTAAATCCTTGAACTGAAGCCCCGAAGTAAGTGTGTGCTTACTGATTAAACTGTATTCGGCCAAACCATGTAAAGCAAATTCCATCATGAATAACTTCAAACTGCTATCCTGTCCCTTATGAAATTCAGCAATCAGGTCCTGAAGGCCGGGTACTGATTTTAATGTCTTCTCGTAATCAGCATCGCTCATGTCGTTGAGCAAATCAATAGTATTACCATCGCCAAACCAATTGCTTATTTTTTTATAAGGACTTTTATCTTTTTGCTTTCTGAACTTATCAGGATCAGGAAAATAATTTACGAACTGAGAGCGGATTGCTTTGCCTACTAAATTTTGCGCAACTATCCCGGGCCCTTCCTGCTGGCCTTCATAAACCAATTCTACTTTCCCGGTAACGGAAGGAACCACACCAACAAAATCTGAAATGCGAACATTGGTTTTCTTTTCATTGTTCATCAATGCCCTGCGCTCGGCCGCTGCCACTAAGCTTTCATAGGCTGAGATAGTGAGGCGTGCTGAAACCCCGCTCTTGGCATCGACAAACTCACTTTTCCGCGCTTCGAATGCAATTTGTTCAATAAGGTCTTTTGCGATTTCAGAAACAGCAACCATACTCTTTTGTTCATCGCGAACGTATGCTTCTTGTTGTGTGATCTTTTTACTCACATCCATTGATTTAGGATAATGTGTAATGATCTGGGCATCGATGCGATCTTTTAACGGAGTAACAATGCTGCCGCGATTGGTATAATCTTCGGGGTTGGCCGTAAATACAAATTGAATATCCAACGGCAAACGAATTTTAAATCCACGAATTTGAATATCACCTTCCTGCAAAATATTAAACAACGCCACCTGAATGCGGGCTTGTAAATCGGGCAATTCATTAATCACAAACAAACATCGGTGCGAGCGAGGAATCAACCCAAAGTGAATTACCCGATCATCTGAATACGGTAACTTAAGGGTAGCTGCCTTTATTGGATCGACATCTCCAATCAAGTCGGCAATGGATACATCAGGTGTTGCTAATTTTTCGGAATAGCGATCATTGCGGTGAAGCCATGAAACGGGCGTGTTATCGCCAAGTTCCTGAACTTTATCGCGGCCAAACCTTGAAATAGGATGAAGCGGATCATCATTTAATTCTGAACCTTCAATGATGGGCACATATTCATCGAGCAGGTTAATCATCAATCGCGCCAGGCGCGTTTTTGCCTGCCCGCGTAACCCCAGCAGGTTTATATCGTGCCCGGCTAAAATAGCACGCTCCAAATCAGGAATAACGGTTTCTTCATAACCCCAGATTCCTTCAAACACATTTTCTTTTTTTCTAAGCTTGGCAATTAAGTTCTCGCGAAGCTCTTCTTTGATGGTTTTGAAAGTATATCCAGCGCTTTTAAGTTGGCCGAGCGTTTTTATTGTTTGATCCATTTGGAGTTGTTGACGGTTCGTTATTCGTTAATAGTTATAGGTTGCTGGTTGTACGATTAACGATCAACTAACAACCAAGTGATTTCTTTATAAATTTTTGGTGCGGTTCTTTTTAAAATCTTCGAAAACCAAGTTACCCAATCCCTGCAAACTGCTGTAATACGCCTGGCCATTATTGGCTTTGGTAAATTGCCGTACAAAAGCTTTCAGGTAAGGATCGGTTGCAATCATAAACGTAGTAACCGGTATTTTCAGTTTTCGCAGTTGCATGGCAAGTTCAAGTGTTTTGTTAAGAATCTTATGATCAAGCCCAAAACTATTCTTGTAATACTTTATTCCTTGTTTGATGCATGTGGGCTTGCCATCGGTGATCATAAAGATTTGCTGGTTTGCATTTTTTCTGCGCCTTAAGATATCCATAGCAAGTTCCAGCCCGGCAACGGTATTTGTATGATATGGGCCCACCTGGGTATAAGGCAAATCTTTAATTTCAATTTGCCAGGCATCATCACCAAAAACTAAAATATCCAATGTGTCCTTTGGATATTTCTTCGTAATCAATTCAGCCAAAGCCATCGCCACTTTTTTTGCGGGAGTAATGCGATCCTCCCCATATAAAATCATGGAGTGCGAAATATCAATCATCAGCACCGTGGAAGTTTGCGTTTTGAATTCGCTTTCAATTACTTCTAAATCACTCTCGGTCATAAAGAAGTCTTCCAGCCCATGATTGATTTGAGCATTGCGCAACGAATCTGTTATAGAAATTTGTTCTAACGTATCTCCAAATTCATAGTCGCGCCTGTCGGTTGTGGGTTCGTCTCCACGGCCATTATGATGGGTTGTATGTTCCCCGCCCTTTGTCTTCTTCAGCTTTCCAAAAATTTCTTCGAGGGCAGATTGCCTTAAGCTTTGCTCGCTTTTAGCTTTTAATTTAAACTCCCCGCCAGGCCCACCATCGGTGATGTAGCCATTCTTTTTGAGGTCTTCAATAAAATCGCCAATGCCGTAATTACTATTGGTAAGGTTATACTGTTTGTCGACCTCGGTCAGCCACTGCAGCGCTTCCGATACATTGCCGGAAGTGATAAGAATAAGTTGCATAAAAATTTTAAGCAACTTCTCGAAATCACTTTTTTCGCTATCGGGTGGAGGAGTATATTTTGAAAATCGATTACCGAGCATGTCAAACTTTTTTAATCACCATTTATTTTACCGCGAAGTCGCGATGACACAGGAATGGAAGTAAACTAAATTCATTGCGCCTTTGTGTCATTGCGGTATGATTTACAAGAACGGGATTACCGGGGGTTCCCAATTTCTAAAGATTGCATAGCCGCAGTTTTTTTGATCACGCTTTCGTAATAGCGCTCGTATAAAGGTAAAATCCGCGTGATGTCAAATTCTTTTGCCCGCGCTAAAGCGTTCTCTTTAAATTTGGGCAGATTTATTTTATCCAACACAAACATGGCGTTGCGCGTCATGTCTTCCACATCGCCCACGTTACTCATAAAACCTGTAATACCCTGGATGTTTAATTCGGGCAACCCACCGGTGTTTGTTGAAATAACAGGAACCTCGCACGCCATTGCTTCCAGGGCAGCTAACCCGAAACTTTCTTTTTCTGAGGGCATTAAAAATAAATCGGCCACAGACAAAACTTCTTCCACCGCATCTTGTTTTCCTAAAAACCGAACGGCATCACTGATGCCAAATTCACGTGCCATGGTTTCGGCACCTGTTCGCTCGGGGCCATCACCAATCATCAGCAACTTAGATGGAATCTCTTTATGTATATTATTGAAGATTGATATAACATCATTCACCCGCTTTACTTTTCTAAAGTTGGAGGTGTGAACGATAAGGGATTCGCCATTGGGGCATATCGCTTTTTTAAAGTGATCTTTTTTCTGCTTCTTAAACTTTTCTAAATCAATGAAGTTTGGAATCACTTCAATGTCGCGTGTGATTTTGAAAGAGTGATAGGTTTCACGTTTCAGGTCTTCGGAAACAGAGGTAACACCGTCTGATTGATTAATGCTAAACGTAACTACGGGTTCGTAGGAAGCATCTTTCCCGACAAGGGTAATATCAGTTCCGTGCAACGTAGTAACAACGGGAATATAAATTCCATGTGTCTTCAAAATCTGCTTGGCCATGTAGGCAGCAGAAGCATGGGGAATGGCATAATGAACATGTAATAAATCAAGCTTTTCATTTTTTACTACGCTTACCATTTTACTGGCCAGCGCAAGCTCGTAAGGCGGGTATTCAAAAAGCGGGTACGACCGAAATTCAACTTCGTGGTAAAACACATTTTCATTTAAGAAGTCAAGCCGACTCGGCTGACTGTAGGTAATAAAATGAACCTGATGCCCTTCCTCAGACAAAGCTTTTCCTAATTCGGTGGCCACTACACCGCTACCACCAAACGTTGGGTAACATACAATACCTATCTTCATTTTTTATTATTTAGAGTAAAAGCTGTTTCAAAAGTCTTTCTGTCATCGCGGCCCTTGAGCCGCGATCTCATTTTTATCACACTCATCGGGATTCCGGGTCATCCCGATAATTATCGGGACGGAATGACATTTCAATTGAATTGACTTTTGAAACAGCTCTTATAAAAACTATAAACCCACTTTTACCTTCTTTAGTTTCGAAAATAATCTAAAAGCGAGGCAATTAACCGTTTTTTAATACTGGCGGTAATTAAACAATGCCTTGTAGATAACTTCCTGGATACGTGGACGAATATTGGCAGTTAATAGTTTATTATTTGTCATGTCCGGGTACACCCGATTGGATAAATACACATAAACCAGGTTAAACTCAGGATCGACCCAAATGCAGGTGCCTGTAAACCCGGTATGGCCGAAGGTTTTTGGGGATGCATATAAGGTTGTTGGGCTCGCCCAATCACTTAAAGAAGGTTTATCCCAGCCAAGTCCGCGCCTGCTGGTTTCATATTGCTTGCCGATGAAAAAATCTATCGTTTCGGGTTTGTAAAATTGCTGGCCACCGTAACTCCCTTTTTGAAGAAGCATTTGCCCCAGCTTGGCCAGGTCATTGGCGTTGCCAAAAAGCCCGGCATGGCCGGCAATGTTTCCATGCATGGCAGCGCCCTGGTCGTGCACATAGCCCGTTAATAATTTTTTTCTAAAGAGTTTATCATCTTCGGTAGGGGCAATTTGTGAAGCCGGAAATTTGCTAAGGGGAAGATAACCCAGGGTATAAGCACCGAGTGGGTCATAAAGATTCTGAGCCAAAAAATCTTCCATCGGCTGGTTTAATAATTTTTCGGCCAAGTGCTGCAAAATATAAAAGCCCATGTCGCTGTAGCGATAGTCAAATACCGTCCGGGGCGGCTTCTCCCTGACTTTAGCTTTGATAATCCATTGCCATAAGCTGTCCTTCATGGCTTTTGAGGCA
>CAZNRJ010000029.1:0-2903 GCA_964574945.1 uncultured Ohtaekwangia sp.
GAAATGAAGCCATCCAGGATTTTGCTGCCGGCTTGCAGCGGATGGTCTTGATAGCAAAGCACGTCCTTAAGGCCTATTACCAAGCCTGCCAGTTTTCCGGCTTTTTTGTTTTTGATTTTTAAATCAACATCAGCAGCCTTTGCAAGTGCTTCCTGACCATACACGCTCAAAAATACATTGAGGTGTTTTTTGGTATCGATGTTAGTTAGAAAAGCGGAAACCCGATCAACAGTTGACAGGGTTCCGTTAAAAAGATCGTGCTGTAAGTCTTTTACGTTCGAATCCGTACTCAATGCTTACTTATCGTCAATCTTAGGAACTGTCTTTCCGGCTTCGTCTACTTCAGCCTTTACATCTTTAACAGCATCCTTAAATTCGCGAAAGCCTTTACCAAGACCTTTTGCAAACTCAGGTATTTTCTTAGCTCCAAAGAAGACCAGAACGAATAAACCGATTACCACCCACTCGCCCATGCCGGGCATACCAATCAAAAGTATTGCGCTCATAATAGAAAAATTTAAGACTGTAAAGATAAAGAATTATAGTAAAATGAATAACGAAAGCTATTTTGTTTGGTTCGAAAATAGGCCGGATTCGAGGTTTTTACCGTTCAACCTAGTTTCTTAACCACTCCTGTGGATCAAGTGCATCAAAATTTTTGCGAATCTGAAACCTAAGCTCCGAAATACCCTCGCTATTGGAAAGCACATTGCCTATTCCCTGATTGGTAGTAACCCGTTGCCCTTGTTTTACGGCAATGTCTTTAAGTCCTGTATATACAGTGAAAAAATCTCCGTGCTTGATAATAACGGTGTTGCCAATGCCGGGTGTAAAAGCTACCCGGCTAACCTCACCATTAAAAATTGAATGCACTTCTTCGCCCTGTTTTGTTTGAATATTTACCCCATCGTTCTGAATAACAATGCCTTTTAGCACCGGGTGGTTTTGCCTTCCAAACTTTTGTGATACAAAACCTGATACGGGCCATGGAAACTTGCTTTTATTATCCTCAAAGGAAGCTGACAACGCTATACTTGCATCGCGTGTATTTGTTTTATTTTCACGCGCCTCACGTGCAGCGCGCTCCAATTCCTCTTTAATGATTTTGGCAATCATATTATCTAACTCGGCTACTGCTTTACGGGTAACTTCAATATCTTTTCGAAGTTGCTTTTCCTGTTTCTCCAGCGAGCGCACGATAATCCGCTGCTTTGCTTTTAAATTGGTAAGCTTATTATTCTCCTTGATCTCGTCATTCAAAAGGCTATTTTTTTCACCTCGTTTTACTTCGGTTACGCGCACTTGTTCTTTCAGTATCTCCTGCACCTTGGCAATCGCATCGGCCTGGTCTTGTCTTGCCTTTCCATATTGCTCCATGTATTTAAGCCGCATCATTAACTGATCGAACGATTGAGCCGAAAAAAGAAATGTCAGTTTATCAATTTTGCCGCTTGCTTTCTGTGCGGCCAGCAGCATGGCTGAATACTCTTCTTTCAATTTCTTTACATCGCGCTCCAGCGCATCAATTAGTTGATTGTTCTCGCTAATGTCATAATCCAGCAACGAGATTTCATTTTTGATAGATTTTATAAGCGACTCTTGCTGAAAGATTCGCTGGTTAATGGCCACCAGCTCCCCCATCGAGTTCTCCTTCTTCGCCCCGGTTTCGGCAAGAATTTTTTCAGTCTCTTTTATCTTTTCGAGATTTTGCTGCTTCTCTTTTTGTAATTGCGTTTTACTTTTTTGCGCGTGAACAAAAAATGAGATTAGAAAAAAAAATGTGAGGAATAAATATGATTTACCTGCGGTCATATCGCTTCGGAATATTGAAAGGGAATTTCAATTCCTTATCACCTACTTCAACTTTGTTATACTCAAAAGTAATGGTGTTACTAATAATGCCCGCTGTGGTTTTATAAAAAATATTTACCAAGCCGTTGTATGGAAAATTTTTATTGCCCAACGGTTGAAAATTTGAGTAATCAAGTTTCAGTGTATTGCTGGTATTGGCTTCTACTAATTCTACATGTTCAATTTTTTTAAGCGCAGGGTTAATTAAATTCCGGATGGTTACCGAACCCTCCACCTGAACAAGCTTCTCAAACTCACCATCAATCGTTATCTGATCACTAAGTTGTTTGGCACGTATCGGATTACCTAACATGGCCGCCTCTAACACCGAATAATCAATTTTAAAATTGAACCGATTGGAAAGTTCCACATAATCAAAAACGTAATACTCCTTATCTACCGTACTTACAATGGTGATAGAATCTTTATTAATTAATGCTTTACCGCCCTGCACGCCAATCACTGAAAAGTTCATCCAAATGATACTGTCCTTCCGGATGCGGATATTTGCTTTTAATTCACGCTCTTTTTTTTCGTCCCTGAATACCATCCGGGCTTTTCCATGAAGATATCCGAAATCAATTTCTTCAATGTCCAATGAAGTCGGGGCATTCGGCAACACCGGAACGACCTTGCGGGCACAGGATTGAACCAGTAGCAAGCCTGCAATTATCAGGAGATGGAATTTCAGTTTCTGTAAGGAATAAATTCGAATTAAGTTCACCGGCTTAATTAGTTTAGTTTTCTACTATTAATTTTTTTATCCAGGCTGGCATTGCCGCCATCGCGCTGCTTTGCCTTTTGCCATTGCTTTACCGCATTATCAATATCCCCCAACTGAAAAAGAATATCCCCATAATGCTCAAAATGTGTAGCCGTTGCCTGACTGGTTTGGATGGCTTTCTCCATTACCTTTTTAGCTTCCTTGTATTTTTCGCGGGCATACAAAACCCAGGCATGTGTATCCAAATAGCTGGCATTGTCCGGAAAGTTTTTCACTAATTGAGCTGACATTTTCTCCGCCTTATCCAGGTTTTCTTTTCGAAGCGAAA
>CAZNRJ010000029.1:2913-3375 GCA_964574945.1 uncultured Ohtaekwangia sp.
GAAAGGTAATAGCTGTAATTGTTGAGCACCAGGTCATTATTGGGATTAAATTTTAAGGCCTCTTCATACGCCTGATCGGATTTAGAATATTCTTTTGAGCCATTATAACAATCGCCCAACATGCCATTTAATTCACTAATAAATGTTGGATTGGAAGATGAAAGCCTTTTTGATTGTTCCAATGAGTAGGCCGCCTCTTTGTAATGTTTCTTGCGCAAGTGGCCAAACCCATTGAAGTAGTAAATCATGGCCTGGTTGGGGAACATTTCAAGCGCCTCCTCAGAATGAACGATCAGGCTATCGATTTGATCGGATTGAGTTTCCAGATACAATAGATTTTGCCACGCTTCAAAACTTTCTGTGCCGCTCCTAACTGTTTTCAGGTATTCGCGTTTGGCTTCTTCATCCTTTTCAAGGGTCATATACAGGTCTCCGCCACTGGGAATTATGCTTAATAATTAT
>CAZNRJ010000029.1:3385-10290 GCA_964574945.1 uncultured Ohtaekwangia sp.
TCCTCCCACCAGGTGTACATTTGATTCGGTCGGGTAATTGGATTCCAGCTTTTCAAAAAGACTTATTACAAATTTTTCAAATTCAGGATCGCTGATTTTTTTATTCCTGTTTTGTGAGAGTGTTGCGTTATACGTGCCCATCATTAAAACTTTGCTGCTGATATCCACTTGCGGATCATCAAAAACCTCCAGCACATAATTTCTCGATTTCTCCTCCAGACCTTCGTCTTTATAAAGCCCGGCTAAAATCATTTTTGAATTTCCGGCTTCGGGATGATCCTTAATGAAGCTTTCCAGGAATTGAATAGCCTTGCTGCGCTGCCTGTTGCCGGCAAGTGTTTCGGCAAACCCAATCGCATATCTCTCCTCATCAGGAAAAGCCTGCAACAATTTTTCACCTTCCGCAATCGCCTCTGTTATCTTTCCGCGTTCCAAATATATCCGCTGCTTTTGAAGGGACGAAACTTCGTTTACACCCATGATGTCTTCTGCACGGTTATAAATTTTTAATGCAGCATCTTCCTTTTTACCATAGAGATACAAGGCAGCGAGTTCGAACAAATATTCATCGGTTCCCTTCACCTCCTTCATCATAGTCTCCAGCGCCTCGGTGGCTTTCCCGAAATCGCCCAGGCTTGCATAAATATTAGACGCTAACAAATAAAAGTACTTGTTCTTCTTTTCATACTTCAAGGCAAGCTCTATGCTTTGACTTGCCTTCTGCATATCCTCATCCTTTGTTCCTTTGGCAAGTATTTCGGCAATCTTGTAATGAACCGTTGCACTGGTGGGATTTAATTCTGCAACACGCTGGAAATACACCAGGGCTTTTGCATAATCTTCCAGGATAAAATATTTTTCTGCTTCTGTAAAAAAGAATTCTGCTTCGCGTAAGCGGCTATCATTATTTTTTGCATCCGGCACACTCTTACGTTTTTGCGAAAACGCAGGAGTGGCAGCCATCAGCACAGGGATGAAGGCGATAAAGATGTATACATGGAGTTTTCTATTTGTCAACGGCTGGGGTTCAAATCGTACTGAAATCTCCCAAATCAAGATTGGCAGATTTTCCTTCAAAATTAACGAAATTTCCTAAAAGACTGTTTTTTAGCGTTGCTCCGCGAAGGGTGCCGTTCTTTTGAATAATTGAATTTGAGATGAGGCAATCCGTGACTTTAGTGCCCGCCCCTATCGAAACATGGGGACCAATGACCGAGTTTTCAATAATTACATCGTCATCCAAAAAAACAGGCGGTAGAATTACACTATTAATAACTTTCGCTTTGGCGGAGATCAGTTTTTGGTCTTTGATGAATTCAAGGTAGCGTTGATTGGTTTGAATCATGTTGTCTTTGTTTCCGCAGTCTAACCATTCCTGCACCTGGCCGGGCACAAACATGGCGCCTTTCTTTTTCATGTTTTCGAGGGCGGTGGTAAACTGATACTCGCCTTTTTCTTTTATGTCGTTGTCTAACAAGTACTGCATTTCAGCGCGCAACTTTTCGCCATGCTTAAAAAAGTAAATACCTATGATGGCCAGGTCAGAAACAAACGTTGTTGGTTTTTCTACCAGTTCAGTGATCTCACCGGCTGTATTCAGCTTCACTACCCCAAACTGCCAGGGGTTCTCAACCTTCTGCACCCAAATAGTGCCATCGCACATTGTGTCTAAGGTAAAGTCGGCCCGAAACAACGTATCCGCGAAAGCGACAATCACATTGCCTTCAAATAGTTCTTTAGCAAACAGCAACGCGTGTGAAATCCCTTTGGCTTCTTCCTGGTAATAAATTTTTCCTTCGGCACCTACCGCTTTCGCCACGGCCTTTAAATCTTCTTCAACCGGCTTTCCAAACTTAGGGTGAACAATAAACCCGATGTTATCTATCTTTTCAGGGCACACCCGGGCAATATCTTCTACCAACCGATGCACAATCGGCTTTCCCGCCATAGGTAACAAGGGTTTGGCAGTAGTTAACGTATGTGGGCGAAGGCGCTTGCCAAGGCCGGCCATGGGGATAATTATATTCATCAAAGTCAGAAATTTGTGTGAAGTAAATCTACAAATTTCTAACTCGTTTCTTCCATTCCTTTGGGTTGCGATTTGTGTTGAATACAGATATTACGTAGACATCGTTTTTACTCAAAATATATAAAATCAAATATGGGAAACGGGTAACTGGAAAAGCCCTTACTCTTTTCTGATACCTGATTTGATACGATTCGGGATTCTTTGAAATTACAACATGCGCTTTATCAAGACTCTCCAAAAATTCTTCTCCTAATCCTACGTTCTGTTGCTCATACCAGAAATAACCTTCCAGGATATCATTTTCAGCTTCATGCGAAAGAACATAATTAACTAACATTCTTTGCCCTGCTTCTTACACTTGCTTTTGTATCATCCCAGGATTTAAAATTCATTTCACCTTTATCAAATTTTTCCAGTCGTTTATTAAGTTCAATTTGTTGTTCAATGGATATCTGCTCCTGGTTGAAATCCTCTTTCAAAGCATAAATCTTGTCAAGAATGTTCTTATCCTTTATTTCCGTTAGCCAATGAATTAAATCAATTTTTAAACTTTGAATATCCATACGTAATTCTTGTTTATTGCCTTAAAGGTAGTGATTTTACCTCGCAAAGTTTTTCCGTTCAACGAGATAAACAAACCCTAAGAAGAGAATGATAACACCCGCATGAAAGCCTGTTGCAAGCCATTGGTCGGTGAATTGCACCCGATTGACAAGCAGTAGAATGGAATAGGTAAAAACAATATATCCAACATCACGCGTTACGGTATACGGAATCGGATAATTTCGCTGACCTAACCAGTAACAGACAACGGCCATCGTTGAATAACAAAGCAAAGCCGCCAACGCGCTGCCCATAAATCCATAGATTGGAATAAGAAAAAAATTGCCACCAACGGTTATTGCTGCACCTAATAGTGTAATAAGCGTTCCATAATGCGTTTTGTCGGTGAGCTTAAACCAGATGCTTAGGTTATAATAAATACCCAAAAACAAATACGCCAGTAAAAGTACAGGCACAATGGAAAGGCCGCCCCAAAAGTTATCGCCAATAAGATGTTTAAGAATATCTATGTTAATACTAACACCTAATAATACAAGGCAACACGTAATCACAAAATAGCGATTGATCTTTGCGAACAGCTCGGGTGATTTTTTATCACTCGCGTTAGAAAAAAAGAAAGGCTCGGCTGCATAGCGAAACGCCTGAATCCCTAAATTCATGAACACGGCAAATTTATAGCACGCGCCAAATATTCCCCCTGCCTCCCTGCTGGTTACTCCGTCATAGAAATTTTCAGGCAGCCACCAATCGAGCATGGAACGCGAAAACATTTCGTTGATCATGCCTGCAACACCGGTTATCATTACCGGATAGGCATAGCTGATCATTTGCGGTGAGATTGATTTATCCCAGGCAGGCCGCCATGAAATGAGTGTCTTAATGAAGAATAAAATAAATATGGAGTTGGCGATCAGGTTTGCTATAAATACATAGCCAATGCCAACCTCAGGATTGTAATTCAGTTTTAGGAAATAATAATTGAGGCCAATCAGTATCAATACGTTAATCACTTTTGCTGACGCAAACAACAATGCTTTTTTCTCTAACCGCAATCGCGCGAAAGGAATGGCGACTGCCGCATCTATTAACATGGTGAGCGCAAGCCAGGTTATGAATTTCGGATTTGAAATTTGAAGCGATGAACCAATGGGATTGGCAAGGACAATAAAAATAAGGGTGAGAGTTATGCTTGTTACCAGCACACTGGTTTGTGCGAGATTGAATATCCGGTTTGCATCGGCATTTGGTTTGGTGGCAAAACGAAAAAAAGCCGTCTCCATACCAAACATATAAATAATGTTAATCACACCTACCCACGCATAGAGTTTGGTGATGTCACCATACTCTGCCTGGCTAAACATATTTTTTGTATGAAGGATGACGAGAAAAAAGTTGAGCACACGGGGAAGCATGCTCCCCATTCCGTACAATACTGTTTCACCGGCAAGTTGTTTGAGCTTACTCACTCGCCTTTAAAGTTTGGAGTTCGTTTTTCAATGAAAGCGGAAGTACCTTCTGTAAAGTCTTTTGTAGTAGTGAGGCTTGCAAAATTTTCTGATTCTATTCTATATCCTTCATTCGCAAACTTGTACCCGGTATTAACGCTTTTAATCACACCTGCAATTGCCAATGGCCCTTTGTTTAAAATCTTCATCATGATTTTCTTTACCAACTCATGCAATTCTGCCTGGGTTGATGTTACATGATTTACCAATCCAATTTCTTTTGCTTCCTGTGCACTGATCATATCGCCCGTCATCGCGAGCTCCAGGGCTTTACCCCTTCCTACTAATTGAGCCAATCGCTGGGTGCCTCCATAGCCGGGAAGGATTCCGAGGTTAACTTCCGGCAACCCGAACTTTGCATTTTCTGATGCAATCCTGATGTGGCACGCCATGGCAAGCTCACATCCGCCCCCGAGCGCAAACCCATTGATAGCTGCTATCACAGGCTTAGTGCAATCCTCAATCATCTTAAAAATCTGTTGACCATTTTGCGCAAGCGTAAATGCAGCTTCTTTCGAAAGTTGTGTAAGTTCCTTTATATCGGCTCCGGCTACAAATGCTTTTTCTCCTGCCCCGGTAATAATAATTCCTTTTATATCTGCCCGTTCAATACATTCCTGGATTACTGCTTTAAGCTCAGATAATGTTTCCTGGTTAAGTGCATTTAATGCCTGCGGACGATTGATGGTGATGGTACAGATGGGCTCGAATGAAATTGCTAAATTCTTCATAATCAAAAGATTTTATTAACCGAGTAATTCCGGATGCGCTTGTAGGTTCGTTAAAATATCTGTAGTCATTTCTTCCAATCCGAATTGATGTTTCCAACCCCAATCTTGTCTTGCCGGTGAATCATCAATAGATTTTGGCCACGAGTCGGCAATCGCCTGGCGAAAATCCGGTTTATACGTAATTGTAAATTCAGGAATATGTTTCTTGATAGTTGATGCAACCTGTGCCGGGCAAAAACTCATGGCACCAATATTATAACTCGAACGAATCTTTACTTTTTCTGCAGGCGCCTCCATTAAATCAAGCGTGGCCTTTACCGCATCGTCCATATACATCATGGGCAAATAGGTATCCGCTGCGAGAAACGATTCGTACTTTTTTTCTTTCAATGCCTTGAAATAAATATCAACCGCATAGTCGGTGGTGCCGCCACCCGGTAGGGTTTTATACCCGATTAATCCCGGGTAACGAAGACTGCGCACATCAACGCCATATCTTCTAAAATAATATTCGCACCACAGTTCACCTGCCAGCTTAGTAATTCCATATACCGTAGTGGGATCCATGATGGTATCCTGAGGGGTGTTTTGTTTTGGTGTTGTGGGGCCAAATGCAGCGATGGAACTTGGCCAATAGATTTTATCGAGTTTAAGTTCTTGTGCTGCTTCCAGCACAAAGAGTAAACTTTCCATGTTCAGCTTCCAGGCCCAGCGTGGATCTTTTTCTCCGGTTGCCGAAAGCAAAGCCGCCAGGTGATAGATTTGCGTGATCTCATGCTTTCGCAACAATTCAAAAAGTTTGTCGCGCTGCATCACATCAAACTTCTCATAAGGCCCTTCCTTTAAAATGCCTTGCGCATCTTTTATATCCGAGGCAACTACATTATCCTGACCATAAATTTTCCAGAGGCCTTGTGTAAGTTCAGAACCGAGCTGACCACCTGCGCCAATTAACAGAATCTTTGTTTTCTTCATGCGGAAAAATATAGGTGCTAAGATATAAAAAGTCTCCGGAGTTATCGGGAGACTTCAATCTAACGATGTTACGCAAATTACTTCTTCTTTTTTACAATAGGCAGGCGGATGCTGCTTGGATACTGAGAAGCGTGATGAATTTTGTTGTGCGCTATTTTACCTTCCGACTCATCAAAGTTTTTCCCACCCGTATTTAGATTGCGATCAAAACGCGGAAAATTGCTGCTTGATATTTCAATCCGGATACGATGCCCTTTTTCGAAATAATTGCTGGTGGACATTGGCGTTAGCTCAACCTTATACACTTTGCCTTGTTCCATAAATACTTCTTTTTCGTATCCTTCGCGGTAACGGGCGCGCTGTATCGTTTCATCTAAGTTGTACGCTTTACCATCAGGATATACATCAATCACCTTAATGGTAAAGTCTGTATCTTTTGCATCAGACGATACAAATAAAGTTGATTCAATAAATCCACTTACTTCTACACCTTCGGCCAAAGGTTCAGTAGTATATACGAGGATATCTTCGCGCTTTTCCATTTCCTGCTGATCGTACGCACCGCCTTGTATGGCAGTACCTGTACAACACACATTGCCGCCATGTGATAGCACAGGATTCATCGGATCGTATGTAAATGAATCGGGATTGTCTTTAGAAGGCTTTTTGGATACGAGTTTTCCATTACCGTTTAATGTATTCGCCTGACCCTTGCTATCTAAATAATAAGGAGTCATTACGGTATTGGCTGGCGGCCACACATCTGAAGTTTGCCATTTGTTTGAGCCCATTGTATAGTAGCGTACTTTAGGCATATCTTTAAGCGGCTCGCCTTTAAGCCAATGATCGAACCAACCGTAAATTAATTCATTATAATCTAACCGTGCATCGCCTACACTACGCTCACCTACAATAGTGTTTTCTGTAGCTCGTGTATAGGCACAATGTAACGTAGGGGCAATTACCAGATATTGACTATCGCGCACTTTTGGGTCTTTAGCATTTTTTCTTACATGATTGTATAACTCAATGTTTGGACTGGAGGATACATCGTACCACGATACAAAACAAAAACCTGGGGTATTGAAAGGCATGTTGTCA
>CAZNRJ010000029.1:10300-18493 GCA_964574945.1 uncultured Ohtaekwangia sp.
GCAGGATCGTTGGGTGTGCGCCTGATCATTTTTTCGTAAACACCTACGGGTCCGTCCTGTGCTTTTATAATATCCTGAACAGGTAAATGACTTAAGCCATCTTTCCAATCTACTTTTGGATAGCGCGGAGCCATATCATAGAACTTTTGAATACGTTGCAAATCTTCCTGGCTTACATTCGCTGGCAAATTTGGTTTGGCTACATCGTGTTGTGTGCTATAAAGCCATGCCGTAAAAAGCATTTGCACGGCACCTCCACGGTACCAGTTGCCTTGTTCGTAATACTTACCAACACGGCCTACACCGGCACCGAAGCCCTGAGGAACCATTGCGGCTAATGCCGGATGTTCCAACGAAGCCACTGCCATTTGCCACTCTGCAGTAGACGAGCAACCGAGCAGGCCGATTTTCCCATTGCTCCAGGTTTGTTTAGTCATCCATTCGAAAGCATCGTAGCCATCCGTTAGCGGAGTTCCCAAAATATCCCATTCCCCTTCGCTAAAGAAACGACCGCGTTCATTTTGCACTACGTAAACATATCCTCTGCTTACAACATCCAGCGCGGTTTGCAGGGCACGTGTTACTAATTCACCATCGCGATAACTATTAAAGTTATAAGGTGTGCGCGAAAAAATAACCGGATACTTACCATCTCCTTTCGGGCGATAAATGTCAGTAGCAAGACGGATACCATCGCGCATGGGCATCATCACTTTCTGATCAACCACGGCAACCTTTTTGAGTTGCTCCAGTATGTTTTCTTTCTCCTGCGCATAGCCTGCTACATAGCATAGCATGACTAAACAAAGCATTTTAAGTTTCATAGGTAACATAGGTAAAAATGTTTGGTTAAGGTATCAAATCATTTGGGCTATTTTAAGTTAAATAATTATGATCGGTAATTGGGAGGTTTGAACATAGCCACGCTTAAATTTTATAGTTTTGTGCCATGACTTTTGAAGAATACCTCGTCAAAAAGAAAATTGATTCAGCCGCCTTTAAGCTGGCTGAACCCACACGCTGGCACGAATGGAATGCGTTATTTGATTCCATGAGCGAAGAAAGCTTTACTGCACAAAAACTTTATTTGATCAACCCAACGCGAAGAAAGTATTTATTAAAAGTGGAGCTGACTGAAAAACCAGCGCCAGCTCCTGCTGTTGCAAAACCAGTAATAAGACCTAAACCGAAAATGACTTAACTATGTATAAGAGACTACAACCCGTGTTGCAAAAGGAACTTGAATCGATTCGCGAAGCAGGACTCTTTAAAAAAGAAAGGATCATTACCACTCCGCAAGGTGCCGATATAAAAACACAAGACGGACGGGAGGTAATAAACTTTTGCGCGAATAACTATCTCGGTCTTTCATCGCACCCGCGTGTGATTGAAGCTGCAAAACGAGCCATCGACACACATGGGTTTGGTATGTCCTCTGTTCGGTTTATTTGCGGCACACAGGATATTCACAAAGAACTCGAAAAGAAGATTTCGGATTTTCTGGGCACTGAGGATACTATATTATATGCTGCAGCTTTTGATGCCAATGGCGGGGTGTTTGAACCTTTGCTTGGCGAGAAAGATGCAATCATTTCCGATGAACTCAATCACGCTTCGATCATTGATGGAGTTCGCTTATGCAAGGCCATGCGCTATCGTTACAAGCACAACGACATGGCCGATTTGAAAGTGCAATTGGAAGATGCGCGCAAAGCCGGGGCTAATCAAATCATAGTTGTTACCGATGGTGCTTTCTCCATGGATGGAACCATTGCTCAACTTGATAAAATCTGTGATTTGGCAGATCAGTACGAAGCATTGGTGATGACAGATGAATGTCACTCTTCAGGTTTTATTGGCAAGACAGGCCGTGGAGTTCCGGAACATTGTGGCGTGATGGATCGTGTTGATATTGTTACCGGAACATTGGGCAAAGCGTTGGGCGGAGCTTCAGGTGGTTTTACATCCGGGCGCAAAGAAATTATAGAACTACTTCGTCAGCGCTCGCGACCTTATTTGTTTTCAAACACATTGGCACCTTCTATTACCGGGGCATCGATTGAAGTATTTAACATGCTTTCAGAAACTACAGCGTTGCGCGATAAGTTGGAACAAAGCACAAAATACTTCCGTGAAAAAATGACTGTTGCAGGCTTTGATATCAAGCCCGGCATTCATCCCATTGTGCCTATTATGTTATATGAAGCTCCGCTGGCTCAAAAGTTTGCTGAGCGTCTTCTTGACAAAGGAATTTATGTGATTGGATTTTTCTTTCCCGTTGTCGCAAAAGGTAAGGCACGCATTCGTGTGCAGATTTCAGCAGCACACGAACAGCATCATTTGGATAAAGCTATCCAGGCATTTACGGAAGTGGGAAAAGAGTTGGGAGTGTTGAGATAGAGGGTACCTTAGTAATCTAATTTTATGTTGTAAATCACAATCCACATTCAATAGAATTATTATTAACTTCGAATATGAATACACTGACAATTGATAAAAGAAAATTTGTAGTCATACCTCAAAAAGAGTATGAACGACTTCAATTAAAAGCCGCACGGAAAGCAGCGCCAGTAAGAAAACGCTCCCTGCTGCGAGGGAAAAAAATTGCACACTGTTTAATTGATCAACTGAAAAATAGTTAGATTCTACCTCACCTTCTTCGGTATCAAATCAGAATTTTCGGATGAAAGCCCCAGCAAGGTTGCCGTGCTTTGGGTTGACAAAAAATAAATCTTGCCCTTCCCTTTCAGTTTTAGACTATACATATTTAAGTAGGGAATAAACTTCAGCCGCTTCACATCTTCCCAGTCGTAACTTTTCACTTTCGTGGGATTGATCACTTCAATTTTCTTTTTACTGAGCGCAACCCGTTTAATCTTTTTTGAGATCAGCATGTGCAACGAAAAAAAGATCATCGACAGCGTGAACAAGGCAAAAGCTACGAACCGTGTTTTAGGGGCAGTGCCTAACTGGGTAAACATCAGAAAAGCGGCCAGCGCCTGAAGCGCACTAAGCGCAAGAAAAAAATACCTGGCCAAATAAAACTTAATCGGACTCGCCTCTTCCATCAATCCTGTTTAGTTGAATTATAATACGAAGTTAGGAAAAAATTGTTTCCTCAACACTAAACATCCCTGATGCCCGATACTTGTTACAAGGTAACATGACTATGGACTATATACTATCGACTATGAACTAATTATCAATAACAATCGGAAAATCCTGGCCGCGCGAAAATGTGTAGGGATACTGCGGCTTGCCTTTCATCTTTTGAGTCATCTCAGGCACCTGGTCATCAAGGTATGATTTCAATTCGTAGATCGTAACCTTACCGTCTTTGGGTGCGCCATCCGCATCGCCTTGCAACGCTTTGATCAGGAGATAGGTAAACAATCCGTGACCTAACTCGGCAAACTCAGTCGCAAACTGTTCGCTGCCTGCGGAAGCCATCACATGAATACCGGCACTGCGCGATAGTTGGGCAATAGCTTTCTCCTCAGCAGCACCGCGCGTGGCAAGCAACTCAACCGATCCGCCCGACTGGCATGCATCCATCACAATCAATTGTTTTAGTGCTTTTATATTTTTCAACCGATCCTGCAGCACACTTGCTTCGATGGCGTCTCTCTGCAACGAAGAAAGGTCATAGAGCCTGCTGCTGCCTGTTGGAATAAAGAAAAACTGGTTGTCGACCATGCTGCCATGACCGGCATAATAAAAGATGAACACATCTTCCTGGTGCACTTTCGTGGATAGTTCTTCTAATTTTTTCAGGATGTTATCCTTCGTGGCATCGGCATCATACAAGCTGTGCAATTCGATATTCTTATAGAGCGAACTTTTTTCATCCACGATTTTGCCAAACGACTCCGCATCGGGGCGGGCATAATTTAAAGTCATCTTCGGATTTTTATACTCATTGATCCCCACAGAGAGAACATAACAAATGCTGGTCTTACCTGCACGATCAGAAACCACTTCCACTGACTGCGGGTCGGATTCGATTTTATCTTTATTCGTGGCCGATGCAGTAATCGTATTCGTTCCGCCAACCAGGTTTATACTATGTCGGTAGGTTGTGCTTTCACCTTTGCGGGACGGAAGTTTCAAGGTCTGCTTATCCAATGGAATGTTTTTACCATTGTGAAATAGTTTAACGGTTTCAATACCGCCACCCATATCAGTCATTTTAATGAGTACTTCAGCTTGCGCATCGCCTGATTGGGGAACTGTGGCCAACCGGATGCCCGGAGGCGGTGAGGTGCTTAGCTTTCCCTGAATACCTTTATAATTATCGCTACTCCCCCTGTTTTGAAATATTTTGGGCAGCAAATCAGGGCGATAGAATTCATGGAAGAACTGATCCACACTATATGTTTTCATTCCATCTACAAAATGAATGAACTGCCTTGCATCCTGCGTGCCATTAAAATATCCTTCCGGGTTTTTTACCATCCACTCTTTTTCACCAAAGTGAATGTGCTCAAAAAATTCTTTACCGGTAGCCAGGTTCCAAAATTTAGTAACCCCATCTACGCTATGGCTAATCAGCATTTTTTCGTCATTAGTAAGCTGAAGGCTCGTCACTTCACTTTGGTGACCTGCAAAGGTTGTTACTACCTTTCCTGTTGCAGCATCCCATTGCCTGATCAAGCGATCCGCACCAGCGCTATAAATTATGTTTTCTGCTTTATTAAAAATGGCAGAATAAATTTCACCAACATGACCTGAATATTTTCTATCTGTCAAACCAGTGGCAATATCCCACAGGCGCATGGTGCCATCCCAACTGGCGCTCAATATTTTCTTTCCGTCTTGCGTGAGTTGAATTGCTGAAACAGTTTGCGTGTGGCCGATAAAATCCCTGATTGTTGTTTGCGTATCGATTTCCAACATCTGCAATCCGGTAGGCAGGTTGGCAGTAATAAGATACAAATCATTTTGGCTGAACTTCACATTGTAGGATGAACCATTTTTCGATTCATAATAAAAAAGACGCTCACCCGTGGTTGCATCATGAATTTTAATGGCGCCTTCCCAACTGCTGCTTACTATTTGGGTTTCGTTACTATTGAAGCTTACTGAAAAAACAGGCTCCCGATACGAGCGAATGGTAAACAACGTATCTCCACTTTGCGCATTCCAAACAATTATTTTTCCATCGCCTCCACCCGTTACTAACTTCCTTCCATCACGGCTATATTGATAACACACGGCTGCCTTCCCGTGCCCCACATATTCCATTTCCGTCTTTCCGGTGGCAACGTCCCACTTTTTAACTTTTGAATCGAACTTGCCCTTGAGCAAGGTCTTGTTATCCCGACTCAATAAAACATCATTTTTCACACGCAGGTATTTGGCGATGTATGAATCCCAATAAGAGTTTGGATCATAGGTCAATCCGCCTTTGTCGCGCTGGTTTAAAAATCCGGTAAGCTCACCCGATTTTTTATTTTTTGCGATATCCCAAATCAATACCACATTATTGTCGCACGCCAATAGCAACTGTTTACCATTAGCTGTAAATACCGCCTGGTTAATTTCAGCAGCAATACCCGGATTAATGCTTTTAATGGAATCGCCTGTCTGTGCATTATAAATCGAAACTTCCTTTTTGGTGCAGACCGCCACCTGCTTACCATCGCGGCTAAATTTACCCGTACTTAAATCCTCAACGCGCTTGCGATAGCGAATGCTTAACTGTCCATTTTTTAAATCATATTTAGCAACTTCACCGCGGTTCGTTGTCTTTAACAAGTAGCGACTGTCAGGTGAAAAATCAACATCGGTAAAACATCCGCCACAACTGGAGTATTCCGAGAAATTGAACGTGTATGCTTTTTTCCAATCGGAAGTTTTATACACGTTGGCCACGCTGTTATCCTCACCAATGGCAAGCCATTCGCCATTAGGGCTTATGGCTAAATTGATTCCACCCGATGAGCCTGAATATCCATCAGCCGGAAATTCATGCAACTTCTTTTTGGAAGGAAATTCCCAAACAACTGCTTTCCGGCCAAAGCCAACGGTAACAAAATATTTTCCTTTCGGATCAAATACAACATCTGTCAGCCGTTCCTTATCGGGCTTTACGGAAAGTATTTCTTTGCCTGTTGCTACTTCCCACACTTTGGCGGTTTGGTCCCCGTTGCCGGTGATCAGGTATTTGCCATCGCTGCTAAAGTCAAGGCTGTTCACGGAGAACTGATGCCCCAGAAAACTTCTCACTTCGCGGCCTGTGGATAATTCCCATAACTTAGCTGACTTATCGCGACTGCCCGTGGCTACATAATTACTGTCCGGACTTATTGCAACAGAGATCACGGCAAGTTCATGACCTTTTTGAATGATGGTTTCGATAGACTGACCCGATGAAGATAATACACAAAAAAGCACGATAAGTATCAAGAAGTGCTTCATAGAATGTGTCGATTTGCTTTTTGAATTTTATTCTGTTTTCGCTTCGTGCGTTTCCAATTCACTTTCCACAGGAATAGCTTCCCAGTCCTTAGGTTCTTCGTTGTGAAGGTATTCAAGAATCTTTTGTTCCACTTGCCTCAACCGAAGGCCGCGAATGTATTTTCCATTGCGCGAAAGGATCAATCGCCCGGTTTCTTCTGAGATGGCCATCACAAGCGTATCAGTAGTTTCAGACATACCAATGGCCGAGCGATGTCGCAACCCAAAATGGGTAGGCAAGTGATCATTCTCGCTTACCGGCAACACGCATCGCGCAGCTTTAATACGGCCTTTATAAATGATGATGGCGCCATCGTGTAACGGGCTGCTTTTATTAAAAATGGAAAGCAAGAGCCGCTTATTTACTTTTGCATCAAGCGGGTCGCCCGTTTCAACATAAAATTTTAATTCAATGTCGCGCGAGAAAACAATCAATGCCCCTGTGCGCGTTGCCTTCAATGACTTAGCAGCTTCTATCAATTCATGTACATTGAAATCATCATGAGGCTCGGCATGCCAGTTGGCAATGCCTCTAAAAATACTGTCGCGGTTAATTTCAGTAGTGCGTCCAATCAGCAAAAGAAATTTTCTGATTTCGGACTGAAATAAAATGATCATGGCCAGCACACCCACACCCATAAATTGACCGAGTATGGTGGCCAACAATTCCATTTGCGCTGCACGCACAATCAGGTACACCAAATAAAGAGAGAGAATGCCAAGAAAAATATTTACAGCAAGGCTTCCGCGGATGAGCTTGTACACCTGGTAGAGCAACACCGCCACTAAGCTAATGTCGATTAAATCGACCCAGCTGACTTCCAGGAACCCTATTTTGAATGCAAAAATCATTGTAACAAAGGTAATGAAACTGTTCGGCTATTCAGACCAAAACGTGCGACATCAACTGAATAACTTCCTTTGCTTCCCTTACATCATGCACACGTAAAATGGAAGCGCTTTTTAACAAGGCCAGTGTATTTAAAGCGATGGTTCCGTTGAGAGCAGCCTCCGGAGTTGTTTTTAGGGTGCGCCAAATCATCGACTTCCTGGAAAGTCCAACTAAAAGTGGTTTTTCTAAAATGTGGAATCGTTCAAGATTATTGAGAAGTTCAAAATTCTGATCCACTGTTTTGGCAAAACCAAAACCCGGATCAATAATCACATCTTTTATTCCTGCTGTTTTTAATTGATACAACTTGCGATGGAAATATTCCAGCATTTCTCTCAACAGATTTTCATACGTTGTGTATTGTGTCATGGTTTGTGGCGTGCCTCGCATGTGCATAGCAATATAAGGCACTTGCAGTGCAGCAATGGTATCAATCATGGTCGCATCAAGTTCGCCTGCCGAAATATCATTAACCAAAGAAGCCCCGGACTCAATGGCGGCTTTTGCTATTGCCGATCGAAACGTGTCAACAGAAATAATGGCTGATGGAAATTCTTTTAACAAAACTTTAACAACTGGAATAACTCGGTCAAGTTCTTCCTTCTCAGAAATCTCATCTGCCCCGGGACGAGTTGAGTATCCACCCACATCAATAAAGTCCGCACCCTCAACAATCATTTTTTCAGCTTGCTGCAAAAAAGTATTTTCCTGGGTGTAGCGTCCTCCATCATAAAAACTGTCGGGTGTAACATTTAAAATGCCCATCACTTTTGGAGTGGTGAGATCGATGATCTTACCCGCTATTAAAAGTGTTTTGTTGTGTGAAAATAATTTACTTTGCG
>CAZNRJ010000030.1:0-16600 GCA_964574945.1 uncultured Ohtaekwangia sp.
GCGGGCTTCAATTACCGGGTAGTAATTTACATCGATCACCTTGTTAAGGTTGCGTGTAATTACTTTCGTGATCTCATAAAGTTTTTGATGGTCGAACACACCTTCCTCCGTTACAAACTTTGGTAACGCGATAGAAGCCAGGTTACAAACTGCTACTTCATCGGGTGAAGTGTATTCGATGATCTCAGTACATAAGTTGCTTGACTTGATTGTGCCCAAATGCTTTTGATTTGACTTGCGGTTAGCTGCGTCTTTATAAAGCATGTAGGGTGTTCCGGTTTCAATCTGTGCTTCCAGTATTTCAAACCAAAGGTCTTGTGCTTTTACCTGCTTGCGGAATTTTCCTTCTTTTTCATACTTCTCATACAAGCGCTCAAATTCTTCTCCATAGCAATCGCCTAAGCCTGGCGCTTCGTTAGGGCAGAACAGGGACCACATTTCGTTGCTCTCAATGCGTTTCATGAACAAATCCGGAATCCACATAGCATAGAATAAGTCGCGTGCACGCATCTCTTCTTTACCGTGGTTCTTTTTCAATTCCAGGAACTCAAATACATCGGCATGCCAGGGCTCTAAGTAAATCGCAAAACTTCCTTTGCGTTTGCCACCCCCCTGATCGACATAGCGGGCTGTCATATCAAAGTTTCTCAGCATAGGCACGATTCCGTTGGATGTGCCACCGGTACCTTTAATGTATGAACCTTTCGCACGCACATTGTGAATGCTGAGGCCAATACCTCCGGCAGATTGTGAAATCTTGGCAGTTTGTTTTAGTGTATCATAAATTCCATCGATGCTATCGTCCTTCATAGTAAGGAGGAAGCATGACGAAAGTTGTGGCTTGGGTGTTCCTGCATTAAACAGGGTAGGGGTGGCGTGGGTAAACCATTTCTCCGACAGCAAATGATATGTTTCAACCGCAGCCGGAATATCTTCACCGTGGATTCCCACAGCAACCCGCATCAGTAAATGTTGCGGGCGTTCAACCACTTTTCCGTCTACCTTCATCAGGTAAGAACGTTCGAGTGTTTTGAATCCGAAATAATCGTAGCTGAAATCGCGGTCATAGATAATGGCAGCATCCAGTTCTGCGGCATTGTCTTTAATCACTTTCCAGGTCTCTTTCGAGATAAGGGGAGCATTCTGTCCATTCTTAGAATCGACATAAGTGTACAGTCGCTTCATCGTGTTAGAGAAGGACTTGCTGGTAACCTTATGCAGGTTAGAAACTGCGATGCGTGCCGCTAACTTAGCAAAGTCAGGATGCTTGGTAGTTAAGGAAGCTGCAATCTCAGCTGCCAGGTTATCAAGCTCTTGCGTGGACACACCATCGTATAATCCGTTAATCACTTTCATGGCCACCTCTACCGGGTTGACAAAATTGGGATCTAAACCATAGCAGAGTTTTTCGATACGGGCCGTGATCTTATCAAACTTTACGGACTCCCGATGTCCGTCACGTTTTAGTACAAGCATTATTTAGTAGGGTTGTGTTGGTAAAAAAATAAGTTTAAAAAATGGTGAGTCGAATGTATTAAAAATCTTCGTTTAGTGAAAATTTAGGAGACGAATCTTTTTCCATACTGTTCATGACCCCGGCTTTTTGGTATTCGGCCACCCGCTTCTCGAAGAAATTGGTTTTTCCGCGCAGCGAAATCATGTCCATAAAGTCAAACGGATTGGTAGCATTATAAATCTTCTTGCCTACCAACTCATTTAACAAACGGTCGGCAACAAACTCTATATATTGACGCATCTGTTCCGCATTCATGCCAATCAGATTAACAGGAAGCGCATCCGTTACGAACTCTTTCTCAATTTCTACGGCATCTTTAATGATATCAATCACGTTGTCAACCGGCAGCTTGTTAACCACGTGCTCAGTGTAAAGGTGACAGGCAAAATCGCAGTGAAGGCCTTCGTCCCTGCTGATCAGTTCGTTAGAGAAAGTCAATCCGGGCATAAGCCCCCGTTTCTTTAACCAGAAGATTGAACAGAATGAACCCGAGAAGAAAATTCCTTCCACAGCAGCAAAAGCAATTAACCTTTCCTGGAAACTTCCCTGATCAATCCACCGCAGCGCCCAGTCGGCTTTCTTCTTTACACAATCCATCGTTTCGATGGCGTGAAACAACTTGTCCTTTTCTTTTGGATCTTTTACATACGTATCAATCAAAAGCGAATAAGTTTCAGAGTGAATATTTTCGATGGCGATCTGAAATCCATAGAAAAATTTTGCTTCCGTATATTGTACCTCACCTACAAAGTGCTCGGCCAGGTTTTCATTTACGATTCCGTCACTGGCGGCAAAAAATGCAAGTACATGCGTGACGAAATGCCGCTCACCATCATTCAGGGCAACCCAATCTTTCATATCCTGTCCTAAATCAATCTCTTCGGCCGTCCAGAAGCTGGCTTCCGCCTGTTTATAATATTTCCAGATGTTATGATGTTTGATTGGGAAAAGGACAAAGCGGTCTTTGTTTTCTTTCAAAATTGGTTCTTCCTGTAGTGATTGACCCATTGCAAAAATATTTTTTAAAGGTTGACTATATGTTTTGGCAAACAAAAGCAGGTGGCTTTTGTTTGCAGTTGATACAAATTTTTTAGCGAGCAGGGATTGTGAGAAGAGTCAGCAATCGAAACAACGCCATCGACAAATATTCGAAATGATGAAGGAAAAACAAAGGGGTGTTTTTTGTGAGAAATCTCCTTTCAGGATGTACTTTTCATGTAAGTGTTTGGTAGATAGTTGTTTTAAATTCATTCATCAATTAATAGATGAGATGAAAAAAAATCGATTTTTTTTAGCCTTCATTTTATTAGTTTAAGATGATAAAATTGTTAATGTTCTCCATTAATATCGTAACGACCTGCATACTGTGAATGGTTTAGGTTACATCAGGCCATTATCAATTTCATATTCACAAAACACGCAATTGAAGCCAGAAAAGGGCTTTTTATGGTAGTTCTAAGGATTTTGGCTTGCGCTTTTGCTTTTCAAATTGATTGAACTATCTTTGCAGTCCATTTTTAAAAATCAGTAACATGTACGCAATAGTTGACGTTGCAGGAAAGCAGTTTAAGGTGGCTAAAGACCAATATATATACGCTCCCAAAATGGAAGGAGAGGCCGGTTCAAGCGTTTCGTTTGATAAAGTGCTTCTTTTGGATAATGATGGAAGTGTAGAAGTTGGCGCCCCTACTGTAAAAGGTATTAAGGTATCTGGTAAGATATTAGAGCATGTGAAAGGTGACAAAGTGATCATCTTCAAAAAGAAACGCAGAAAGGGCTATGCCGTGAAGAATGGCCACCGCCAGCAGTTCACTAAAGTTCAAATTGAAGCAATTGGTTAATATCATAAATCTGAAATAGGTTATGGCACATAAAAAAGGTGAAGGTAAAGTAAAGAACGGCCGCGAATCGGAAAGCAAAAGGCTTGGTATTAAGGTATTTGGCGGTCAAAAAGTGGTTGCGGGTAATATTATCGTGCGCCAGCGCGGCACAAAGCACAACCCGGGCCGTAATGTGGGAATTGGCAAGGATCACACCTTATTTGCCCTTATCCCCGGCACAGTAGTGTTTAAGAAAGGAAAAGAAAACAAATCCTTCGTTTCGGTTCAGACTGAAGCATAGATATCAAGAAATACACCAAATTTTAGAAAAGCACCCTCAATTTTGAGGGTGCTTTTTTCATTTACACACATTTTTTAAGGGTTCTCAATAAAAATTTTAACCATTTTTTCGAAATATAACCGTAGCAAAAAGCGGTTTTTTCGCACTATGCAAACGAAGGTTGTTGGGCAGACAGGAATCTCTGCAGAATCATATTCTCTTTTTATTCATTTAGAAAGTATTTCCTGTTAAGAAATTATCAATTAACTTACCACTTCATATTTAAACCTAATTAAACCTAAACCTTTAAACTATGAGGAAATTTTTACTTCTCTGTACATTCGTTTTTGTACTTGGCAGTGCCTGGGCGCAAGATCGAGTGGTTACTGGTAAAGTGACATCTGCTGATGATGGATCGGCTTTACCTGGCGTGAATGTTATTGTCAAAGGTACCACTGTGGGGATAAGCACAGATGGGAATGGAAATTATTCATTGAATGTTCCCAGTTCAGGGAATACATTGGTTTTTACCTTTATTGGACTAGCTACTCAAGAGGTGGAAATTGGATCCAGAAGTGTAATTGATGTTGTTATGGCTTCCGATGCAACCCAACTCCAGGAAATAATTGTTTCTGGGGTTGCAGGTGCTACCGACAAAAGAAAAATGACAGTATCGGTTACAAAAGTTGGCGAAGCTCAACTTAACGCTGTACCGGCTATGTCAATTGCTTCGGCATTGACAGGTAAAGTAGCTGGTCTTAGAACCTCTTCTGTGGGGGGAGCTCCAGGCCAACAGGTAGATCTTTTATTAAGAGGAGATAACGTTCTAAACGTTAGTGCTTCTCCCCTTATTTTGATCGATGGAATAATTATGAACGGTAGCTTGGCTGATATTAACGTAGATGATGTTGAGTCCATGGAAGTAATTAAAGGGGCAGCAGCATCAGCCTTGTATGGTTCCCGTGCTGGCAATGGAGTAATTGCTATTACAACTAAAAGAGGGAAAAGTGGTGCGGCCGGAAAGCCACAGATTACCATTAGAAATGAAATAGGTTCTCAAAGCCTTCAGCATTATTTGGAAACCTCCGAATCACACATGTATAAACTTGCCCCGGATTGGGAGCAAGCCCAAGGTACATTTACGAAGTATGCTGGAGTTACTTATCCTCCAGGCTATGTAAGCGGACAAAACCCTGACATTTCAGGATCCAGAGTAATTGATGACGATGGATATATGGATAATCCTTATGGGGTGTATCGTTTTAATCCAGCTGACGTATTCCAGACGGGAACTTCGATGACTAACTACGTTGGTGTTTCTAACAAAACAGCAAACAACAATATTTTCCTGTCTTTTGAGAATAATGTTCAGGAAGGTGTGGTACAATACCGTGATGGATATTCAAGACAAAACTTTCGGTTTAATATTGATCAAGATATAACTCCTTGGTTAAGAATAAGTGCTACGAACTTATTTATCAATAGGCAGATACAGCAGCCTTCCGGTATTTTCTATAATGTGGCGCGTATGGAGAAGGATATGGATTTATTTGCTCCTAACTCTGATGGACAGCCTTATAATTTACGAATAAACCAATTTAATGGTGAGGTAACTAACCCGTTATATGGCCTTTATAAGCAAACAGATGATAGGCATTCTCGCAGGTGGATGGGTAATTACACGGCCAATGTTGAGTTTACGAGTTGGGCAAACCTTGATGTTACACAAACATTTGAGATTGAAAACTATAGAAGAGAATTGATCAATCCTAAAGATACATGGAATAATCAAGGGGTATATACGAATGGCGGGCTTACGCAAGAAAGTAGTGAGACCACCACAGAAAATACACAAGTTACACTTAACTTAAATAAGCAGTTTGGCGATCTAATTGTTAAGTCTAAGCTTTCTTATCTTGGTGAGAATCGTCATTATGAATTTACAAGCACCAGTGCTACAGCATTCGTGGTTTCTGGCATTGAAGCTTTCAATAACTTTTCTTCTATCAACAATGCGGGTTCCAATAAGACAAACGAAATAGCACAAAATTATTTCGCCATCTTAGGTCTGGATTATAAAGGTAGGTATTTGTTTGATGGGATGTTCCGATATGACGGGTCTTCCCTTTTTGGGCCAGAATCGCGCTGGAATCCTTATTATAGGCTTTCGGGAGCTTATAGAATTTCTGAGGATTTTAGTATTCCGGGCATCGATGAATTAAAAATCAGGGCAGCGTATGGTACTGCTGGTATTCGCCCAGACTTCTCTTGGCAGTATGAAATATATTCACTTTCACAAGGAGTTGCTGCACCACAACAAACGGGTAACGCATTTTTAAAGCCTTCTCAAACAGCGGAGACTGAGATCGGGTTGAATGTTGATTTCCTTAGAAAGTTTAGTTTTGAAGGAGCATACGCTCATTCCCTTACAACCGATCAATTTCTTAATGTGGCTCTTGTTGGTTTCTTAAATGGAGGGTACACCAATCAGTGGAGAAACGCAGGTACTATTGAATCTAAGACGCTGGAGTTTACTTTGGGTGCCAACTGGATAAAGAATCAGGATTTTTCCTGGAACTCTAACTTTGTCTTCTCAAGGGTGCGGCAAAAAATTACGGAATTGCCCATACCAGCTTATTGGTTAGAACCGGTTAGTGGTGACGTGACGGCATTCCGTGTAGCAGCAGGCGAAAATTATGGTGCCATCTATGGCCACAGAATGGTGAGAACGCTGGATGAAATGTCCCAACAACTCCCAACAGGCGAAGCTATTAGTGATTATACTGTAAACAGCGAAGGATATGTAATCAGAGCTGGAACAGAAGGCTCAACAACTGAAAGACCTATTCTTTATCAAGAAAACGGTGAGGTATGGTTAGGTAAAATCGGAGACGGTAACGCTATATTTAACATGGGTATTGCCAATACGTTTAATTACAAAGGAGTAACGTTGTATGTTCTGCTTGACTGGAAAAATGGTGGTGATGTATACAATAGTAATGACCAACGCCTTGCATTTAACAACGTAAGTAAGAGGCAAGATATGACTGGTGTGCCTGATGGTGAAAAGAAAGCTGCCGCCTATTGGAGTACAGGAATGTATGATGCTAATTTTGCTAGTGCTTATTGGGTAGAAGACGCAAGTTATTTGAAGCTAAGAGAAGTAGCGATTGGGTATAATATTCCCAAGAAGGTTCTTGATAGATTCCTGAATGGTTCTATCAAAGGTGTTAGTCTTAAAGCGGTTGGTAGAAACCTTTTCACCTTTACCGGGTATTCAGGCTATGACCCGGAGGTGGGCACAGTAAGACAACCGATAGATGGTATTGGAGCTAATCCTATTTATCGTAACGTAGCATTCTCTTTAGGATTCAATTTGTAAAAACGAAAATCTTAAAAAACATGAAAAAAATAAATAAATTTCTCTTTATCGCCTTTGCAGTAACTGGGTTACTGTTTAGTTGCGAAGATTTGGATGTTGAAAATGAAAATACCCCCGATAGGGCGAAGGTATTAGCCAATGCTGAAGATATAGAAAAACTAGCTGCTGGTATCTATAATTCAGTATTTACTGGCGAACATAGAGTGGGTGGCGTACAAGCCATGTTAGCAACAGCTGCCGATCATGCAACCTGCTCATGGGGTAATTTTGGGATGCGCGATTTGTCGTGGGAACCCCGTGATTTCGCCTGGGACAATACTCCTGTTTATGCAAATCAAGGCCAAACAAAGTATTCGTATGATAATTGGTATTCAGCTATTGGAGCAGCTTCAACCGTATTGGAAACCGTAGATATCAAGGGAACACCAATTATAATTGGTGGCGTTGATCAGACTAAGCGTGCAAAAGCGTTTGCAAAATTTGGACTGGGAATCGCCTACGGAAATCTGGCCTTAGTATTTGATCAAGCACATGTAGTTGATGAGGTTAAGACAGCTGAAGGTAATCTTGATGCGGCTGTTCCTTATACAGATGTTGCTGCTGCTGCGATTGGTTATCTTGAAGAAGCATTGGCTTTATCGAATGAGTCTTTTACTATTCCGGCAAGCTGGATGGGCACTGCGGGTGATATAAGCAACACCGACTTCAAAAAGATCATCAATACAACTGCTGCTCGTATCCTTTCTTATCTTCCTCGCAACAAGGCTCAACTTGCCGGTGTGGATTGGGCTAAGGTGAAGACCTATGCAGATGCTGGTATAACAGATGATTGGATTGTAGTAATGGACGGTACTAACAAATGGTATTTTGAAGCAGGAGATTATTTAGTCTATCCAGGTTGGGGTAGAACCGATATGTATGTAGTGAATTTGATGGAACCGACTATGCCTCAGCACTGGGAGGACAGTCCTGATTTTCCTCACCCCGCTGAGGCAGTAAATCCTTTAGATAGCCGCTTAGAAACTGATTTTGAATATTTACCCTCTAATGACTTTCTGGCTGCCAGAGGTTACTATCATTTTAGTTGCTACAGACATAAAAGATATGATGATATTTATACGAATGCCATTGGACCTAAAGCAACTGTTATGAAGGCAGAGAATGATTTACTAAAAGCAGAAGCAATGGCTTATTTAAACGATTTAGCCGGAGCGGCAGCTATTATTAATGCAGGTACTCGTGTTACTCGGGGTAATTTAGCACCGGTAGCTGCCAATCTAACTGATATTATTAAAGCCATTCATCATGAAAGACATGTTGAACTCTATACTACTGGTGGAGGATTACAGTTTTTTGAAATGAGAAAGTCGGATCTTTTGCAAAAAGGTACTCCTTTACAATTGCCCATACCTGGTCAAATCCTTCAACTTTTTGGACTAACTCAATTCTATACTTTTGGAACTACAGCTAAAGCGGATGGCACTACTACTTCAAACGCAGGCTGGAGATAATAATTAATGATCACTTGATTTTTTTGAACAAAAAGGGTTGCTACATAGCAACCCTTTTTGATTAAAAAAGGTTAATTAAAGTCAACCTCTATAACTATTATGTGGACGGAACTTGAGATTTCCTCTAATCTCGTAAGTTAGCATGCATTTGTTTTATGAAATACCCTGTGCTTATTATTACCATTGTTTTGCTGATTAGAGAGTTATCCTTTGGCCAGCATGGTGATAACCAATACCAGTTTGTAATCGAAGCGAGTAGATATTCGAAGGAATTGTATTCCGAACTGAATAAGGCACAAGTTTATCACGGAACTAAATATGTTCCCGTTTTTATTAATCGTGAAATAGACAAAGGAAATCCATATTACCTGCGTGATTTTATGCATGAGGAAACGATCATCATAAATGGCGTTCAATATTTGAAGATTCCCTTGATGCTTGATTTGATTCAAAACAAAATTATAAGTGTGATACCGACCAATGGGGTATTTATCAGCTTGGCAAACCAAAGTATAGATCGGTTTACTCTTAATGGCCACACGTTTGTTAATATCAGGGAATCATCAATACGCCAGCAGAATTTTGAATCTGGTTTTTATGATTTGCTTTTCGATGGTAATAAAATTAAGGTATATGCCAAGCGCACAAAAAAATACTCCGAATCGAGCAATACAGTTCGTTACGGAGCATCCATTCAAAAAAACTATACTGACAAAACTGATGTTTTTGTTTTCAAAGAAGGTCAATATCTTTTAGTCAAAAAAAAGAAAATGTTGATGGCATTAATGGAGGATAAACGGACTTCAATGGATTCGTATTTTAAGCGTGAAAAGTCAAGCACATCAAAGCAAAATTTTGAAAATATTGTGGTGAGCCTATCAAAGGAGTATGATAGATTATGAAGCCTGTATTGTTGTCTTCATTGTTTTTTATTGTAAGTCTTAGCCACGCACAGGTCTTTACAGGTTCGGTTAAGGATGAATCTTTTAAACAGTTCGTATCAAGATTGGAGATGACTACTGGGTATCGGGTGTTTTATAATCCTGAAGATTTTGCCTCTTTTACAGTGACCTTAGACGGAGAGTCAATGCCGATTGAAGAAGTATTTAACACACTCTTTAGGAGTACTCGATATTATTTTGCCATTGACCAGCAGAAAAATATTTTTCTTACGTTAGACCATTATATACAAAGTGAGTTGTCGCCTGATTTTTATGGAACTCGGTCTGAAGAAAGTAACTCACAACTGACTTATGTGGATAGCGATCATGATCGATCTGTCGAAACAAAAATTCACTTTATTGGGAGAGTAACAAAAGTATCAAGCCCAGGTGACGCAGTCCTAAGCGGCCATGTAAATGAGTATGATTCGGGACTGCCACTACTGGGGGCCACTGTTTTTGTTGAAGAATTGGCCAAAGGCATTGCTACAGATGCTTCAGGTGCTTATTCATTAAGTTTGCCAAAAGGAAAACATACGCTGAAGATAAGTGCAGTTGGTTTCGAAAGCACGACACGCAAGATCAATGTTTATGGTAATGGTGTTTTGAACATCCTCATGCAAGAAGATGTTAAAATGCTCAATGAAGTAGTAGTTGAATCTGATAGGGACTTGAATGTGAGGAGCGTTGAGATGGGAGTTCAAAAGCTGGATGTTAAGTCGTTGAAAAAATTTGCTGCGCCTATGGGTGAAGTTGATATTCTTCGGGTTGTGCTTTCTCTTCCAGGTGTACAAACCGTAGGAGAAGCCACTAACGGCTTGAATGTACGAGGAGGATCAGCCAGTCAGAATTTAATCCTATACAATGATGCTGTGGTCTATAACCCTACACATTTGTTTGGTTTCTTCACGGCATTTAATGCGGATGAAGTTCAGAGTGTAGAGTTACATAAAGGAACATTTTCTGCTGAGCAGGGCGGACGACTTTCTTCAATTATTGATATACGATCCAGAAAGGGGAACGAGGAAAAATTTGTAGGTACAGGTGGCATTGGTTTATTAACAAGCAGATTTACGTTTGAAGGCCCCATATCGAAAGGTAAAACAACTTTTTTGGTTGGTGGACGGGCTTCATATTCTGACTGGTTATTGCATAAGGTGCCCAACGATATGATAAACAACAGTACAGCTTCTTTTTATGATGCGAATTTCAATGTGTCGCACAAGGTCAATGAAAAGAATGTTTTGCACCTCTCTGGCTATTTGAGTGAAGATAAATTTAAGTTCAATGACGATTCCCTTTACAACTACCGAAATCAGGTTCTTGCACTTCGCTGGGATAGGGTTTTTTCAGACAGACTGAATGGGGCCTTTCATGTTTCTAATAGTAAGTATGATTATTCAGTGAGTAGTGTTAAAAACCCAACTAACAGTTTTGCTCTTACCTATGAGATAGAGCAATATGATGCGAAGGCGAATTTTGTGTTTCGTCCAACAACAAAGCACAATGTTACTTTTGGAGCGAGCTCTATCTTTTACAACACACTGCCGGGCATTATAAAACCTATGGGGGATTCATCATTGTTGAAGTATGATAAACTTCAGAATGAAAGGGGACTTGAGAATGCAGTTTTTATTGGCGATAGCTTTGAACTCAGTCCAAGGCTGTTATTATATGGCGGGTTAAGGTATTCATTCTATTTTGCATTGGGACCAAAAGATGTTTACCAATATGCAGCTGGTGTGCCTAAAAGCGACTGGACAATTGTTGATACATTGCATGTAGGGTCTATGAAGTCTTCAGCTATTTATCATGGACCTGAATACCGATTCTCGGCAAGATGGGCGTTTGATAATAACCTATCCGTCAAAGCAAGTTATAACCTGACCCGTCAATATCTTCAAATGTTGTCCAACACCACGGCCATTTCTCCTACTGATGTGTGGAAACTTAGCGATCAACATATTAAGCCGCAGATTGGGAGCCAGGTATCTTTGGGGTTATTTAAGAATCTTCAATCCGGAAAGTATGAGTTATCAATAGAGTCATATTATAAATGGATGGAGAATATTTTGGACTATAAAGATGGAGCCAACTTACTGTTAAACCACGCGATTGAATCGGATGTCTTGAATGCAAGAGGGATAGCTTATGGAGTAGAATTCTTAATTAAAAAATCGAGAGGAAAACTTAGTGGTTGGGCGAGTTATGCATACTCTCGATCGTTGTTGCAAACCGAAAGTGAATTTGCATCTGAAACCGTTAATGGTGGGGATTACTATCCTAGCAACTATGATAAACCACATGCTGTCAACCTTACTACAAATTATAGTATGAGTCACAGGGTTACTATTTCAATGAACATGACCTATAGTACCGGTAGACCGATTACTTTACCGTTAGCTAAGTATTCATTAGAAGAGGCCATCAGGCTCTTTTATTCTGAACGGAACCAGTATAGAGTGCCTGATTATTTTAGAGTAGATTTAGGTTTAAATATTGAAGGAAATCATAAAATAAAAAAAATGGCACATGGGTCATGGACAATTGGAATTTATAATCTGACAGGGAGAAATAATGTGTACTCTGTTTTTTTCCGGTCGGAAGGGGCAGACATAAAAGGGTATAAGATGTCAATATTCGGAGCACCAATTCCTTCATTGACATATAACTTCAAGTTTTAATTATGAACAAGAAAGTGCTCTACGCTTTGCTTTTATTTTTCGTTCAATGTTTTATCGGATGCCTGGAAGTTTACAATCCTCCTCAAATTCAAGGAAATGATTCATTTTTAGTAGTGGAAGGATTTTTAGATGTGAGCAATAAATCATGTACAATTAAACTGACCCGTACACTCCCTTTGTCAGGTGACAGCGATTCCCAGTTGGGCGATAACATTTCAGTGATTGTTGAAAGTGATGATAATCGTAGGTTTATTTTGACCCCTCAGTCCGATGGTGTGTTTTCTTTGCAAGACATGTCGGTTTTTAGAGATGTTAAATACAGATTAAGGATTTTAGACGGAGAAAATGTTTATATCTCTAACTATGTAGATGCATCCATTACACCACCCATTGATGACTTTACCTGGAAAATGGATGGCGATATAATCCGATTTTACTTAAGTACACACAACTCCGGTGAGGGAACGCGCTATTACCAATGGCGTTTCGAAGAAACATGGGAATACCATTCGGCATTTTGGTCACATTTCAAATTACAAAAGCCGGGCACTATTGTTATGCGCGAAAAGCCTGATGAATTGTATTACTGTTGGAAGACAGATCGATCATCAACTATCAACTTGGGAACTACTAAATCCTTGGATAAAGACATCATTAGTAATTATATGCTACGCGAGTTGCCAATGAATTCAGCTCAATTCCAAACCAGATACAGTATTTTGGTATCACAATTTTCTCTAACCAGAGAAGAGTATGATTTTTGGAGCCAGGTGAGAGACAATACTGCCTCTACCGGATCCTTATTTGACGTTCAGCCTTCCCGTATAAAAGGGAACATGGCTTGCGAGAATTGTGACCTGCCAATCTTAGGGTATTTCAGTGCCAATACGGTGCAACAAAAACGAATCTTTATAGAAAGTGAAGAACTCCCTCTGAATTATTTTGAATTTGATACAGGATACGAAAATTGTAGAGCGGACACATTGTATTCGAACGATGTATCCAAGTTTGCTGGTCCGCAATTGATAGTGGGAGAATTGATCGAGACCATTGAAGGTCAAGGTCCCAGAAATCCACCTGTTCAAAATTTTTTAGGATACTGGGTTTCACAACCTATCTGTGTTGACTGTACATTGAGATGAGGAGTAACCACCAAACCATCCTTTTGGGAATAGATTTTTCAAATCGCCATGAAATTTAATTTACCCGTCTTTACCTTTACTATTCTGTCAGCTATTCATACTTACGGCCAGTTAGATGCGATAGAAAAGAAATTCAACGATTACCGAAGTAAGGCATTGATAGAAAAGATTTATGTACATATGGACAGACCATATTACCTGACAGGTGAAACTGTCTGGTTTAAAGTTTATGTAATGGATGGTTCCTTTCATCGCCCGGTGAATGTAAGCAAGGTTGTATACATTGAATTGGTTGATTTTGCGGATACGGTTCGTATCAAATCGAAAGTCTTGATAGATCATGATGGACACGGTTACGGCAGTTTTAGTCTATCATCAGAGTTAAAGACAGGGAGCTACAATGTAAGAGCATACACTAACTGGATGAAAAATTTCGATCAAGGTTATTATTTTTCTGAACGAGTTGAGATTATCAACCCTTTTTTACCACTTGAAGGAAGTGAAATTGTAATGAATAAAGGATATGATATCCAGTTTTTTCCTGAAGGAGGCCATCTGGTGAATGGACTGGATTCCAAGGTTGCATTCAGGGCCAACAACGACAAGGGTGTGGGTATTGATTTTTCAGGGGTTATAGTAAACGGCAATAATGATACGATTGTTACCTTTAAGCCGGATAAATTTGGTATAGGATCCTTTCATTTAAAATCAGAAAAGAGTCACAACTACAAGGCCATAGTTAAATTTAATAATTCAACTTCATCAGAACACAGTATACCACAACCTCTTAATCGAGGATACGTCATGGAAGTCAAGGACACAACGGATAATCGTATTCAAGTAACGATAAGAACAGACATATCAAATGACCAAGAGCTCGTTTACCTTTTTGTTCACTCAAGGAATATCATCTCATTTACTGGAAACCAAAGTTTAAATGAGGGCACTACCAGTTTTTTAGTATATAAAGATTCTATAAGTGAGGGTGTGTCACATTTCACAGTATTTGATCGAATGATGAGACCTGTTTGTGAACGTCTTTATTTTAAAAAAGTAAGAAGCAAAATTAGCTACCGGATGCAACTAGACAAGCAGGTTTTTACTACTCGAGAAAAAGTAAACCTTTCCATCGCCTCATCTGAAGAATCTAACATTTCGGTTACAGTATATAGGATTGATTCGATTCGATCAACGGAGCATTCTGACGTTACAAGTCATTTGAATCTTATATCAGATTTGAATACCAATATTGAAAGACCCGACTACTATTTTAGCGACTCTGTTACTCAAGTTGAACTCGATAATTTGATGCTGACGCACGAATGGAGGAGGTTCAAATGGGAAAATATAATTGGAGGAGACAGTCTGGTACTGGACTTTGTTCCAGAAATAGATGGACACTTCATTAGGGGTGTGGTTAAGCAAAAAGGTTCAGGAAATCCAATACGAGGGATTAATGTATTTGGTTCTGTTCCGTCTATCGCTCAATTTAAAACGGCCACAACAAATGAAAAGGGAGAATTTTCTTTTGTGCTGGACTATTCAGGAATTGAAAAGATCATTATTCAAACCATGGAGAATAATGTGGCTATCGAAATTCTTAATCCTTCATTGGTAAAAACCTCAACTGTATCCACTCGCAAATTTGTTTTTTCCGATAAACAACTAAAAGAACTACAAATGAGAAGTATTCATATGCAAGTTCAAAATAGTTTTGACCAAGTATATAAAGTTCCAACTTTTGAGAAACCAAGTATTGCTGCTTTTTATAACAAACCTGATAAAGTATATGATTTGGACGACTACACCCGTTTTCCTACAATGGAAGAAGTTCTTCGTGAATATGTGCCGGAAGTTTCAGTAAGAAAAAATCGAGGTAAGTATCGGATTTTTTTGAGAAACCTTGAAACAAATACTGCCTTAGGTGGCGAATCATTGATTTTATTGGATGGCATCCCGATTTTCGATCATAATAAACTAATGGAAGTAGATCCCCTGCAAATTGACAAACTTGAAATTATAACCCGACCATATTATTTCCTTAACATTAATTTCGATGGAGTAATCAGTTACTCAAGTTATAAGCCCGGGATGTTAGATTCTCCAATTGACTCTGGTTTGGTTATCAACTATAGTAACTATGATATCCTGCGTGAATTTATCCTGCCTCAGCATGAAGTGGCAACTATACCAGATGTAAGGCATCTATTATTTTGGAATCCAGAAGTAACCATTAATGATACAGAAGAAGTGAAGTTAGAGTTTTACACGTCCGATATAATCGGCACGTATTTGGTTAAGGTTAATGGTATAACCAAGCAAGGCTGGACCATTAGCAATTCATTGGTGTTTGAGGTTAAACAAAAGGACAAATAATTTTTTTCAGTTCTACAATTATTTTTTCTTTAATTCTATAGACTCCAAATTATGGCTAGGCCGTTTTAATTATCTTTTTCCAGTCCTCGGTCTTAGGAAAAATTTCAAAATATTAGAAAAAGATGGGGAACGCTTAAAGCAATTTGATCTTCATCTTGGGCGCAAGAGCGAGTGATTTCTTGTCAATAGTTATTGAAGCATCTTCAATAAAGTAGTAAGCCTGCTCTTCAAATTCCTCCTGTCAATAATAAAATCGAGGAAACCATGATCTAAAACAAACTCCGAACTTTGAAAACCTTGTGGTAAATCTTTCCCAATCGTCTCGCGGATAACACGCGGGCCTGCAAAACCAATTAAGGCGTTTGGCTCAGCTATATTGAAGTCGCCAAGCATAGCATACGATGCGGTAACACCTCCCGTTGTAGGGTCTGTAAGCAATGAGATGTATGGAATCTTTGCTTCATCAAGCAAAGCAATTTTGGCTGAGGTCTTTGCCATTTGCATAAGCGACAACCCTGCTTCCATCATGCGCGCTCCACCCGAGCGCGAAATCATAAGCAAGGGATTTTTCGTTTTAAGGCTGTGATCCATGGCGCGTGCAATTTTTTCACCCACTACCGAACCCATTGAGCCGCCAATAAAATTAAAATCCATGCAAGCAATGGTGATATCGAGTCCGCCCATTTTGCCATACGCTGTCCGCACAGCATCTTTTAGGTTTGTTTTAGCTTGCGATTCTTTTATTCTTTTTGGATAAGCTTTTGTGTCGGTAAACTTAAGCGGGTCTGCCGATTCCATCTTGGCATCCAACTCAGTAAACTCGTTGTTGTCGAATAAAATTTCGAAGTATTCCTGCGACCCGATCTTTACATGATACTCTTCTTCGGGTACTACGAAAGCATTGTTTTTTAATTCGCGGGTATGGACAATCTTTCCGGCTGGTGATTT
>CAZNRJ010000030.1:16610-18369 GCA_964574945.1 uncultured Ohtaekwangia sp.
TGGGGGTTAAGATTCCTTTGTCGGTTCGTTTAAACCAAGGCATATAATTTAATTTGAAAATTTTTCAATTTGAAAATTTGCGAGTGTAAGGACAGAACCGATGATACAATTTTCAAATTATATCATCTTCAAATTTTCAAATTAACAACTATGCTATATCAATCTTACTATCCAAATATACATCCTGAATGGCCTGTAGAATTTCTACACCTTCTTTTATTGGGCGCTGAAATGCTTTACGGCCAGAGATTAAACCCATTCCACCGGCACGCTTGTTAATCACTGCAGTACGTACAGCATCTGCCATATCGCTTGCTCCTTTTGAGTCACCACCAGAGTTAATAAGTCCTGCACGACCCATGTAGCAATTGGCTACCTGGTAGCGGCACAAGTCAATAGGATGATCAGAAGTTAACTCGGTATAGATTCTTTCGTCTAACTTTCCATAACTGCTGCCACCCGTGTTCAAGGCTTTATAGCCGCCATTGTTTTCAGCAAGTTTTTGTTTGATAATATCCGCCTGGATGGTTACACCTAAATGGTTTGCCTGGCCTGTAAGATCAGCAGAAACGTGATAATCAATTCCATCTTTCTTGAAAGCAGCGTTGCGTGTATAGCACCATAAAATGGTTGCCATTCCTAACTCATGGGCACGCTCAAAAGCGGCTGCTACTTCCTGAATTTGTCTTGTCGAATTATCTGAACCAAAATAAATAGTAGCGCCTACGGCAACAGCGCCCAGGTTCCAGGCATCTTCCACCGAGCCGAACATAATCTGATCAGCCTTGTTTGGATAGGTCAATAACTCGTTATGATTAATCTTTACAATGAAAGGAATTTTATGAGCGTATTTGCGCGACATCATGGCCAGTCCGCCAAACGTAGTTGCTACCGCATTGCACTCGCCTTCAATGGCAAGCTTTATGATATTTTCAGGATCGAAGTAAATGGGATTTTTTGCAAACGAAGCTCCCGCACTGTGTTCAATTCCCTGGTCGATGGGTAGTATGGAAAGAAAGCCTGTTCCGCCCAGGCGGCCATGATCGAACAGAGTTTGAATACTTCTTATAGTTTGGGTGTTCCTGTTTGAAACAGAAAAAACACGATCCACGAAATCGGGACCGGGCAAATGAAGCTGCTCTTTCAAAATTGTTTTGCTTTTGTGCGTAAGAAGCGATTCAGCGTCTTTACCCAGCAATGAACTTACATTGTTTTTAGACATAGTTTCGTTTGAAGTGAGCGCCAAATATAGGGTTATAAGCCATTTTCTACAATGCGATGTAAGATATAGGAGCAATAAAAAAACCCGCTCCAAATTAACTGGAAGCGGGTTTTTAATAATTATTTTATGAAATCTTATGCCTCTTTGGTTGTGGCTAATTTTTCTTTGATCCGTGCAGATTTTCCCTGGCGGCCCTTCAAATAGAACAATTTAGCCCTTCGAACCTTACCAGCTCTCACAAACTCAATTTTGTCGATGCTTGGGCTAAGAATTGGGAAAATACGCTCAACACCAACGCCATTAGAGACTTTTCTTACAGAAAAACTCTCGCCATTGGTTCCTTTTCCCCTGCGGTAAAGAACAACTCCCTGGAATTGCTGAATTCTTTCCTTGGCACCCTCACGGATTTTAACGTGCACATTTATGGTATCCCCTGACTTGAACTCAGGCATATCTGCTCTTCTTACAGCAAACTCTTTCTCAACTTCTTTTATTAAATCGGCCATGACGCTGGGTTTTTTTAAAATGGACTGCAAA
>CAZNRJ010000031.1:0-7767 GCA_964574945.1 uncultured Ohtaekwangia sp.
GGCTAATCAATCGGCACACGTCTTCGATGAACAATGGGAGAACTGGCGGGGAACACAAAAGCAAACAGATGATGTGCTTATGATTGGAATTAAATTTTAATAAACAACACAACTATAATTTTTCTTAAACAAACTAAAAACTAAAACAAATGGAATTTATTTATGATTTACACCGGTCTATGATGACCAACCACGTGATCCTGATCTATGAGGGAGATTTCACGCAGGAAACAACCAAATCAATTCTTTCAATGGCTGAAAGAAACCTGGAGTCTTCAGGGGAAGAGTCAACCATCAAGAAAAGAATTTTTAATGTGATGGTGGAAGCCCTTCAAAACATTGTGAAGCACAGTGACGAAACAGAAACAATCGAAAAGGGAAAGCATCATGCCGCAATCTTTTTGATTGGTAACGAGGAGAGCAGGTATTCAATTATGTCCGGTAATCCGGTGCGTAAAGAGAATGTTGCCGGTTTGAAAAGCGCGCTTGAAAAAATTAACAGTCTTGATAAAGATGGATTAAAGGAGTTATACAAGGACATCATCAAGAACTCAACACTTTCTGAAAAAGGCGGAGCCGGCTTAGGCTTTGTTGATATGGCAAGAAAGTCGGGCGAAAAGCTTGAGTGGTCATTTATAGATGTAGATGATGAGGTTTCATTCTTTTGCCTGAAAGTGAACATAGCAAGATTCAGTAAACAACTCGCGTAAACACTAATTATAAATAATCATGGAAATACTAAATATTGAAGGAGCAGAAGATACTCCTAAAATTATTCTTGACAAGAGTAATGGAATTTTTGAAATCTCCGGAAGATCGCTTCCTGAGGATTGTGCGGAATTTTACAAGCCCGTACTTGAGTGGATCAAGGAGTATGCGAAGGCACCCAACGCATCAACGGATTTTATTTTTAACCTGGAATATTTTAACACAGCGTCATCAAAACTTATCCTGGATATTTTGACGGCATTAGATGAAGTAGCAGGTGCAACTATTCACTGGCACTACCAGGAAGATGATGAAGATATGATGGAAGCGGGAGAGGAGTATAAAGATTTGATTGAAGTTCCATTTGAATTGAAAAGTTATTAATACGTCTGATCCGGAAAAATTTTAATGAGTTGATAAGATAGAGTGTAGGGAGAGGAGCCGGAAACAAATTAACAGATAACAGTTTGGTTAACGTGATTGCTTTCATGAGGAAGGCCTGCGATAGCTTTTTCCATACGTTGAGCACAAGGTTGGTTTATAACATATAGTAAAGATGAGTGAAGAAATACTTAAGGCGATTACCCAGCTGTTTGCGATCATAACCAAGCAGGATGGCGGGGCATCTAAAAATGAACGTGAGTTTGTGATTAGGTTTTTCCAACAGGAATTGGATCATGCTTCGGTAAACGAATACATTGAATTGTACGATCGCTTTTCTAATTATAATACGGGAGCTGAAGTATCCGAAAAGAAGCTTACGTCTGTTAAGGATTCCGTAAGAACACTTGGTATATGCCGTAAGATCAACAAAACACTCACCCAAAAGCAAAAGGTAGTTGTGCTGATCAAGCTGCTTGAGCTCATGAGCACGGATGGAAATTTCGCATCGCAGCGGATGGAAATCATTAACACCGTATCGGACGTGTTCAATATTGTTGCTGACGAGTATCAACTGATTGAAAGTTTTGTTCTTTCAGCAGATGAGAAAAAATTGGATTCGCCAAATATTTTGGTGGTGGATTCACACGAGTGTCAATCAGAAGGACAAAGTAAGCACGCAAGCGCGCAGCTAAACGGGCAATTGATTTTTATGAGTGTGCGAAGTGTGGATATGTACTTTGTAAAGTACCTGGGCGCTGAATCAAATTTGCTGAACGGTTTTGTGATGCATGCACAACGCGTGTACCTGTTTTCGCACGGAAGCACAATTAAAACTCCCCACGGAGATGCACTTTACTATAGTGACCTGACAGCCGACTTCAATGAAGAACTTAAAACAACCAAGCTTTCCTTCAATGCAAATGTGGAAGAATTTCTTTTTCCAAACGGGGCAATCGGGTTGCGAAATGTAAATGTAGCCGAGGGTCCGGGTAAGCTTATTGGAATTATGGGCGCCAGCGGTGCCGGTAAAACCACGCTGCTAAATGTACTGGCAGGTTTGGAAAAACCTTCAAAAGGTCAAATCGTAATTAACGGACTTGACATCCACCGTCAAAAGGATGAAGTGCAGGGAGTAATAGGTTACGTTTCGCAAGACGATCTGTTAATTGAAGAGCTTTCCGTTTACGATAATCTTTATTACAACGCGAAACTTTGTTTTGCAACCTTCTCTGAAGAACAGCTTCACACCCGTGTGATGGAGGTGTTGGAAAGTTTAGGACTGGATCAACGTAAAGATTTAAAAGTTGGTAGCTATTTAGATAAAACGATTAGTGGTGGCCAGCGAAAGCGATTAAACATTGCATTGGAATTAATACGCGAGCCCGCAGTTCTTTTTCTTGATGAACCAACCTCAGGTCTTTCATCACGCGACTCTGAGAATGTGATTGACTTGCTGAAGGAACTCTCCTTAAAAGGCAAACTTATTTTTGTGGTGATTCACCAGCCCTCGTCCGACATCTATAAGATGTTTGATAAGATGATTATCATGGATACAGGCGGGTATCCGGCTTACTATGGCCAGCCGGTAGGGGCCATCACCTATTTTAAGAAAGCAACTCACCAGATAGATAGCAACCGGGGGCAATGTGAAGTATGCGGCAGTGTAAACCCCGAGCAGATTTTTAACATTATTGAAGCAAAGGTTGTTGATGAGTATGGGCAGCCAACCAACAGGCGAAAGGTCACTCCGCAAGAGTGGCATGGCATGTACAGCGAGAATTTCAAAATTTCTCCGCTTGAAGATATTAAAGAGGCGCCTCCGAAAACGCTCAACTTACCAGGCAAATTAAAGCAGACATTCATCTACACGGTCAGGGATGTATTGGCAAAGATCAGCAACAAACAATATCTGCTTATTAATCTTCTTGAAGCGCCCTTGCTCGCATTTATCCTGGCATTTGTTATCCGGTATAAAAATGCAGCGGGTGATACGGAATATGTTTTCCGGTTCAATGACAATTTCCCGGCCTTTCTTTTAATGAGCATAATCGTCTCCTTGTTTATGGGGCTTACCGTTAGTGCAGAGGAGATTATTCGAGACAGGAAAATTTTAAAGCGCGAGTCATTCCTCAACCTGAGCTGGAACAGTTACTTGAGCTCTAAGCTCGCCATCTTGTTTACGTTGTCGGCTATTCAAACATTTCTTTTTGTTATTGTCGGCAATCTTATTCTTGAGATTCATGGGTTTACGCTCGCGTTTTGGTTTGCCATGTTTACAACGTCATGTTTTGCCAATGTGCTTGGGCTCAATATTTCCTCTGCTTTTAAATCGGCAGTTACTGTGTATGTGGTTATCCCGCTGCTGCTGATTCCACAAATGATCCTGAGCGGATTGCTTTTCAATTTTGATAAGCTTAATGACCTGATAAGCACAAAAGGCAAAGTTCCTATGGTTGCTGACCTGATGGCATCGCGATGGTCGTACGAAGCATTAGCTACCTATTATTTTACCGATAACGAATTTGAAAAGTCATTTTATCAATATGAGAAAGCTCAGTCCCAGGCTGATTTCAAGTCGGCATTTCTTGTGGATGAATTGAGGCGAATGAATCAATTCTCCCTTGAAAATTATAAAAGTGAAAATGACTCGATTCAACAGCTTGTTAACTACAACCTCGTGCTTATTGCAAGTAATCTATACAAGGATGAATTTTTTAAGAACAATCATCCTGATGTGATGGCTTCACTTAAGAGAGAAAAGTATTCTGAAAAAACCGGAAAGGCATTGGATAAAATATTAGATGAGTTTAAAGCACACAACCAGGGAATTTACAATCAACAAACTGCTTTGTTGGAGAAGAAGATGGCTTACTTTGAAAGTAACGGCTGGTCGATTAATAAAAACAAGGACACCTATTATAATCAAAGCCTGGCCGACCTTGTCCAAAACATAAATACAAAGGCAAGGATATTAGAAGCAGATGGAAAATTGATTCAGCAGATAGATCCCATTTTTCAGGATCCCACTCCAACAAACATATTGGATTATAGCACCGGCTTTTTCTTCCCAACTAAAAATGCATTGGGGACTAATGTAAGCACGTATTGGTTTAACCTGACCGTGGTTTGGTTAATGTCCATTGCCCTCTACATCACCTTGTATTTTGAATCATTAAAAAAATTACTGAATGCTTCTGATACGATCAGATCTAAAAAGAAATTCTTCAAAAGAAATAAATAAAATGAAATACGCAGTCCTACTTCTTTGTGTGATGATTGTCACACTGTCTTCATGCTCACAGTCTGTTTCGCCATGCAGCACCTATAGCCAGGCATATAAAATCAGGTCCTTTAAGCACAAAAAGGTTCATGTGAAAAGGGCCCACAAACCAATCAATTTAGTGCGGATCTGAAATCCCTGAATAAAAACTAACGCTCAATAAAAAACCCGTGTATCAATTAAACAAAAAGAACAAATGAAAAAATTACTCTATTCAATTCCACTCATGCTTTGCCTGGCGTGCAGCTCAGGCGAAAAACCGGATGAAGATGCCTTCCTGAAAAGTATTTCTAATACTCAGGCTGCGCCAATTATTGATGCAGAACTTATTGGAGGCTTACTGGGCCAGATTCCCAGTCCTCTCGAAATTTCCGCTCTTTTAAAAGCTTCAGGTACCCGGTATGATCGAGCATTTTTGAACAAGCCGCGAAACTATGACCGCTACAACACAAGCTATAAGCAAGCGTTGAACCTTGGTATCTATGGTACTGATCTTGGATACACCAACATCTATGAGCAAAGCCTGGATGGCATTAAATATTTATCGGCCATAAAGCAATTGGCGGATGAATTGAAGATTGGTCAGTTCTTTGACATTGAAACTATTGGCAAACTGGCGGCCAACAGCAATAACCTTGATTCTTTGTTATTGGTAACAACTCAAAATTTTAATTCAATCAATCAATACCTGCAAACCCAGGACCGCTCGAACCTTAGCGTGCTCTTGCTGATCGGGGGCTGGATTGAAGCGATGGACATCACGTGCCAGGTAGCTAAAAATGATATGGCCAACAAGCAACTTCACGAAACGATAGGGTCACAAAAAATTACCCTTGAGCAGATTATGCTGCTTTTATCTTTCTATGAACACGACAGCAATATTAATTTGTTGCTGGCTGATCTCGAAGATCTGAAAACTGCTTTTGATAATATTCAGATTAATTACACCTATGAAGCTTCAAGCATTGAAATAGTAAATGGTGTGGCTGTTGTTAAAGACAACAGTACAACCACAATCAATATCACTGAAGAAGACATAGTCAACATCAGAACTAAAACAAGTGCAATACGGAATAAAATAATCAGCTAACCATGAATACCTATATTAAATCATCCATACTATTTGCTGTCATAATTTTTGCTGCCCATGCCGGCAGGGCACAATGTAATTCAGTCGAGCTGATCAATGCCTCAGTATCGACCATCCCTGCAGGATACAATTTTTTGAAGTCATATAAATTAGAAGGCGAACCTGATTTGGAGAAGATTGAGTTTTCGTATGTCCTTACAAAGGGTTCGAACTATATCTTAACTCTTATGGATAGGAATAAATCTATCGGCACCGTTGTAACCTTATATGACAACCAACGGAATAAAATAGCCAGTAACAAAATTGGAAGTGACAAGGTATCGGCACTGGCGTTCCCCTGCAATGCTACCGGCATTTACTATATCCAATACACATTCGATCCGGGCGCTACGCGCTGTGGCGGAGCTGCGCTGGGTTTTAAAAGATAACTTAAACTGACGACCAATAACAATTCTAATAAATTTATGATGAAACTGATCCTGATTTCTTTCTGCCTGGCATTGCTTTGCAATAAAATGTTTCTCCCTCCTGGTCATCGTGTGAGCGAGGACATTCAATTAATAGCTTCCCACGATTCTACAAAGATTGTTTTGGACAGCATTCCAAATAAAGGGACATACACGGGTCCTTCCATTGAAGTACAGATAAAATACAATTTTGTGTTGCTTGACAAATTTGTGGTTGGCAATATTGAGAGGATGTCAATAATCGATAGCAAACCTGCCAACAAAACTTTTATATATCCTGCTGGTTCTGTAGTTAGCTTAACGCCTACAGACAAAAGTATTGCAACTGAATCGATGTATATAAAATTTGACAGTGCACCCGAAAAGCGTTACTCCGAACCGATCAGGTTATCGGCAAAGGGAAATCATAAATTAGTTGTCAGGCTGCGCGATCAATGGGGAGGCGAGATGATATCAGACTCTGTAAACTTCAAAGTATTACCCTATTAATAAGTGACTAATTCCTTTTAAGAAAAACTAAAACCAAAAAATGTGAATCTTTTTAGTATGAGTAAGTGGTATGTGACGAGGGCGAAGGTATTTTTTTTACTGCTGCTTGTAATTGTGGCAGGGATTATCATAGAGATACTACTGCAAGGTTAGAAAAAGGCAAGCTTGATAAAACCTTGACAAAGCATAAAACTTTGAAAGTCGCGTGATTTTGGTGATTTTTACCAATCCGGAATTGAATTTCCTATATAGGCATCATTGCCCGGAGAGGTGAGTTTATACGCTTGTAAGGAAAAAGAACTGTTAAAAAATTAGCGGTTCTCAATCCCAAATAAAAACATTAAATTGCCTTAAATAATTCTAAAATAAAGCATCATGAAAAAACTTCTTTTTATTGGTTTGATCGCTGCCATGACATCGTGCAGCACATTGAAGGTTGGCTATGACTATGATAAACAAGCCGATTTTACCAAGTACAAAACATATGCGTTCAGCGAAGATGCTTTGCAGCTTCCAGTGAATCAGTTGAACCGTGACCGTATAATAAGCGCTGTAGAAGCTGAGATGGCAGCAAAGGGTTTTACCAAATCCGATACACCTGATGTTCTGATTGATCTTCAGGTAAAAGCCAAGCAGGAGACGGAAGCAACAGCTACCAATACCGGTGGGGGTATGTATGGAGGTAGGTATGGTTTTGCTTACGGTTACGGATATGGAGGCACAACCCAAATAACCTATAACGATTATGTTGTAGGGTCCCTTTTTGTTAATATGGTGGACAGTGCCACAGAAAAAATTGTGTGGCAAGGACGCGGCAGTAAAACCCTCGATGAGGATGCAACAGCATCACAACGCGATACTAATATTACGGCCGGTGTTAAGAAAATCTTCACCCAGTATCCGCCTAAGAAATAAATTTCAATTTGAATCAAACAAAAACCTGCACGATCCGCGCAGGTTTTTGTTTTTTATCGTAAGGGATTTATTGAGAGAATATTGGATATAGAGTTGGCGAGAACAAATTAACTAAATTTACATTCTTTACACGTGTGCCAAATTTTTCATTTTCCATCTGTGTATGGTGAATGAATCCGGAAAATTGATAATTCTTCATGAAAAACTTTATATCCCTACTGCTAAGTTTAATTTTTGTTTCTTGTGGAAATAACCAGGAAAAAAAACCAACAGAAGCGTCACAGAGTTTCGCTGTGCAACGCGATTCTTTTTTTAATGGCCTTCATGCCATACAAGAAACCTCTGAACTTGTTTCTGGTTTTGGCGGATTCGATAGCACCTTGTTGAATGATCCGCAATTATTTTATCAGTATACGAGTAACGATGTAAAAGCC
>CAZNRJ010000031.1:7777-10036 GCA_964574945.1 uncultured Ohtaekwangia sp.
CGCATCAAATCTGGGCATCTATCTTTCTGATCTGAATTATTGTATTCTGTTCAGGCATAGCCAGGCAGCAAAAGAATATTTTAACGCATCCTATGAGCTAAGTAAGGTTGTTGGGATTGAAAAAAATGCGTTAGACTTCCTGATGCATCGATACACTGAGAACATGGAAAGAAATGATTCTGTAAAATCAGTGTTGAACCAGTTGATGAACAATGCCACGGCACTTCTGAAAGGAACAGACCGTGAAAGAATTGCCGGAATTTCCATGATAGCCTATCAAATCGAAAACCTTCACTTAGTGTTGGCAACACTTGAGTCCCTTCCTGATGCCCCTGCAGAAGATCAAATTCAATCGGAGGCAGGTTTGATACAGTATGTTCTGAATCAGCATGGAAAATTTGAAATCACGTATAATTTTATCCAATCGTTTACTGACCCGCTGGACCCCAACCAGAATCCTAATTATCCTTTTTTTGATAATGCTTTTCGTGAATTGATTGCAGCGTATCACCGGCTTCCGCAGGATGACCCGGGCAAACTGCTTCTCAAAAAGGATAGCCCCATATTAAAAGAAATACATTTAAAAGTAAACGCCATCAGATCTGAAATAATAGATGCCCGGTAAACAATGAGATAATGAGCTAAATATTGTAGAGGACAAAAATTACCCTTCTTTTGAATTACGCTTTACCCGAACGACTTATTATTCTCATATATTTGGAACAGGATAACTATAACCAGACCCTTTTTATCAGCTGAAATGAGCATAAACAGAACTATATCCAATGGTATGATAATCTGTGCGCGAATTCCCTGTCTACGGACAGGCAGGCATCTGACCTTTAAGAATAAATATTAACAGATGAAATAAAATCATTAAACTTTATGAAACTTGTCCTAACGTCCGTTAAACTCCAGAATACTATAATCCTGCTTGCAGGGTTAGCGCTGGGTTCATGCGGCAAGAAAACAGAAACAGTTGCTCTTCCGCCCGTAAAAGTAAACGTGGTAAAGGCGATTCAGCAGGATGTGCCCTTGTATGAAGAATTTGTTGCCCAGGTATATGGCGCTTCCGATGTAGATATTCGTGCACGTGTTGAGGGCTGGGTTACTTCAATGAATTTTAAGGAAGGTTCCAGGGTAAAAAAAGGGGACCTGCTGTATGTGATTGATGACATTGAGTACAAAAATGAAGTTGATTATCAGATGAGTGAGTTAACCCGTGCCCAAACAGAATTGGTACGTGCCGAAAACGATTTAAGCAGGGTACGGCCATTGACCGAATTGAATGCATTAAGTAAAAAAGATCTCGACAATGCGGTGGCTGCCTATGATGCCGCCAAAGCGCATGTAAAATCCATAGAATCTTCGTTGCAAAACGCAAAGGTTGAATTAAGTTATACCCGGGTATCCTCACCGTTTGATGGTATCGCGGGTATTTCTAAAGTGCGGGAGGGTGACTACGTAAGTCGTCTTGGAACCTCCTCGGTACTCACTACAGTTTCCAGCATTGGTTCCGTGCGGGTTCGTTTTCAAATCAGTGAACGGGATTATTTACGCATCGCAAAAATGACCGAGGAAGAAATTGCTTCGGCAAAAAAAAATATACAACTCCTTCTGGCGGATGGCTCTCTCTATCCCCAAAAGGGTGAAGTTAATTTTGCTGATCGCGAAATCGATCCAAAGACCGGAACCCTGACTATCGAGGCTGCATTCCCCAACCCGAACGGGTTGCTGCGCCCGGGTATGTTTGTAAAGGCGCAGATATTATTAAGTACCTATCCGAATGCCGTGCTTATTCCTCAACGATCGGTGTTTCAATTGCAAAACCTAACCCAGGTATTTATGGTAAGTGATTCCAATACCCTGAAGGTTAGCATTATTGAACCCGGGGCGAAAGTGGGCGATGCATGGATTGTTAAAAAGGGTTTGAAAGCAGGGGATAAAGTGGCTGTCATTGGAAATGCCTCACTCACACCCAACACCAAAATTGAAGAGGTCGAAATGAAATGGCCGGAAGAAGCTCAGAAAAACAATCAAGAATAATTAACCTTCAGATTCTATGAGCGAATTTTTTATCCGAAGGCCGATTGTCGCAATGGTAATATCCATCCTCATGGTCATCATGGGGTTAATTACGTTGCGGAGTATCCCGATCTCCAAGTATCCGGAAATCACACCGCCTATGGTGCAGGTAACTACTTTGTTCAACGGGGCCAATGCGGTAAACGTGGAGCAGGCGGTAGCGACACCCATTGA
>CAZNRJ010000031.1:10046-11645 GCA_964574945.1 uncultured Ohtaekwangia sp.
TATGAAGTCCATCAATGCAGCCGATGGATCGCTGACGTTGCAAGTTTCATTTGAAGTAGGCACCGATCTTGACAACGCCAACATGCTCACGCAAAATCGTGTGTCGCAGGCCAGCGCGAAGATGCCCAATGAAGTAAAGGCATACGGTGTTACCACAAAAAAATCACTGGTATTCCCGTTGATGCTGGTTTCGCTTTCGTCACCAAATTCTTCGTACGATGGCCTGTTTTTAAATAACTATGCCAACATCAATATTGTTGATCAGCTAAAGCGATTGAAAGGCGTAGGGGATGTAATTCTTTTTGGTGGCGCGGATTATTCGATGCGGGTTTGGCTTAAGCCGGATCAGCTCACCAAACTTAACCTTACGGTAAATGATGTAACGAATGCGGTGAAAAAGCAGAATGCAATTGCACCGGGAGGAAAGTTTGGAGCACCTCCTTCACCTAAAGGAGTGGAATATACCTACAGCGTATTATTACAAGAACGCTTAGTTACTGAGGAAGAGTTTGGGAATATCATCGTTAAATCCGATGAGAAAGGCTCTATCATCAGGTTAAAAGATATTGCGCGATTGGAGTTGGGAATGGAAAACTACAATTCATTCAGTCGCCTGAATAAAAAAGCAGCCAGCACCATCGTGGTGTATCAAATGCCAGGATCCAATGCATTGGATGTTGCCGCGAGTGTAGAGAGCACAATGACGGATTTGAATACCCGTTTTCCGGAAGACTTGAAATATGATATTTCGCTTAACACGACCCGCGCTGTTTCAGTAGGTATCGAAGAAATTATTCACACGCTTTTTGAGGCAGTTGTCCTGGTTATTTTGGTGGTGTTCCTGTTTCTGCAAGACTGGCGCGCAACCCTTATTCCATTATTGACCGTTCCGGTTTCGTTAATCGGAACGTTTATCATTTTCCCGTTGCTGGGTTTCTCTGTAAACGTTTTGTCCCTATTGGGATTAGTGCTTGCCATCGGTTTGGTTGTGGATGATGCGATTGTGGTAGTGGAAGCCGTCATGCACAACATCGAGCACGGCATGAACCCGAAGGAAGCTACACAAAAAGCGATGAAAGAAGTGGGAGGCCCTGTAATTGCCATTGCCCTGATCCTGGCTGCCGTGTTTGTTCCGGTAGCGTTTGCCGGAGGTATCACCGGAAGGTTGTATCAGCAGTTTGCCATCACGATTGCTATTTCAGTTTTGTTCTCGGCATTTAACGCCTTAACACTTAGCCCGGCATTAAGTGCCATTCTTTTAAAGCCAAAGAAAAAATCAACCGGATGGCTGCAACGTTTCTTCGATGCATTCAACCGCATGTTCGATAAGTTCACATTGGGGTACACGGGTGTAGCGGCTATTGTTGCCAAAAAATCAATCCGGTCTATTATAATCATGGGCGTTGTTCTTCTTGGAACCGGAATTTTAGGTAAAAACATACCAGGTGGTTTCGTGCCGGAAGAAGATGAAGGATATTACCTGGTGAACATTCAACTTCCGGATGCGTCCTCGATGGAGCGTACTGATGAGATTGCTAAAAAGATAGAAACCATCATCAACGATACAGAAGGCGTTGCTTATTCAACTATGGTAGTTGG
>CAZNRJ010000031.1:11655-18292 GCA_964574945.1 uncultured Ohtaekwangia sp.
GTTAACACAATCATATTCTACTAATAATGCATTTGTGTTTGTGTCATTAAAACCCTGGGACGAACGGGAGAAAACGGCAAAGCAATTAATTCAACAAACTAACCTTGCTTTCAGAAATACAATTTCAGATGCAACAGCCATTGCCTTTGGTCCGCCACCCATTGAAGGATTGGGAACTTCGGCAGGGTTTACGTTGCAACTTCTTGATCGTTCCGGAAACACACCTCAGTTCCTGGATCAGCAGGCGCGCAATTTTATTGCAGAAGCTAAAAAGCGACCGGAGATAGCAAACGCCTTTACCTTATACCGCTCAAATGTGCCCCAGAAACAAATTGTTATTGATTACGACAAAGTTGAAAAACTGAACATTGACCAAAATGAAATCACAAGTACAATCTCCACCTACCTCGGCAGTAGTTATGTAAATGACTTCAACCGGTTTGGCCGGCAGTATAAAGTATTTGTACAAGCTGAGGCCGAAGACCGGCTGAACCCCGATAACATTGCAAGTTACTATGTGCGGAGCCGCTCAGGGGAAATCATACCGTTAAATACACTTGCCCAGGTGGACGATATTGTCGGGCCTTCGTACACCAATCGTTTTAATATGTTTCGCGCGGCTGAAATTTCCGGTGCTCCGGCAGAAGGTTATAGTTCAACGGATGCCCTGAATGCATTGGAAGAAGTTGCCGCAACCTTACCGAAAGAACTTGGCATTGCATGGAGTAACATGTCGTACCAGGAAAAGGCCGCAGAAGGAACCGGAGGCACCATGTTCCTTATGGCATTGATATTTGTGTTCCTGATTCTCGCTGCCCAGTATGAAAGTTGGAAACTTCCTTTCAGTGTTTTACTCGGTGTGCCAGCCGCAATTTTGGGAGCCTTCTTTGGATTGTGGCTTGGAGGATTGTGGAGCCCGAGTTATGTGAATAACGTTTTTGCTCAAATTGGATTAGTGATGTTGATCGGGCTCACGGCAAAGAACGCCATCTTAATAGTGGAGTTTGCCAAGATGCTTTATGAGCAAGGAAAACCGTTGTACGAGTCGGCACTGGAAGCTGCCAAACTCCGTCTTCGTCCTATCCTTATGACGTCATTTGCATTTATGTTAGGTGTTGTTCCATTGCTTACGGCTTCCGGGGCAGGTGCTGAGGCGCGTAAAGTAATGGGTATGGCAGTATTTATGGGTACATTAATTTCAACGATAATAGGTGTAATTGTTGTGCCCGCGCTGTTTGTGTTTATCGAAAGCATTGGCGCGAAAAAGAACTTGCCTGCCGGCCAGGCAGGAAAAACTGATTCCTCTGTATCACCTTCAGAACCGGCTCATTGATATGAAGAAAATAATTTTCATCGGATTAACCCTATTGATACTTGGCGGATGTGCAGTAGGACCAAAGTATTCAAGGCCAAAAACAAAAAATCCTGAAGCTTACGTTCAGGCACCTGCAAAATCAGATTCCATCACCAACCTGAAGTGGTGGGATATATACAAGGACAGCGCCTTACAGAAATTGATTTACCTGGCCATTGATTCAAATCTTGATTTGAGCATTGTGATTGCACGTGTGGAGGAAGCGAAAGCGGTACTTGGTTATAACCAGGCTAATATGTTTCCTTTCCTTGATTACACTGCCCGCGGCCGCGCTTCTGATTTTGGTAGCGATGCCAGCCAGTCGGGTGTAACCTTTTCTCAAAATTCGACTGCGCTGTTAGGTAATGTATCGTGGGAAATTGATTTGTGGGGAAAACTTCGTCATGCCAACCGTGCGGCCTACGCAGATTTACTGTCCACCGATGAAACCAGGAAATCGGTTTACATTAGTTTGGTAGCGCAGGTTGCGGAACTCTATTTCACTTTGCGCGGACTTGATGAGCGTCTTGAAATTACACGCAGGACTTATGAAACCCGCATGGAATACTTACGCATTATCTCCTTGCGGTTTGAAAAAGGTGATGTTTCGGAGCTGGATAAATTGCAGGCAGAACAGATTGCTGCTTCTGCACATGCGCAATTGTTTGCCCTTGAGCGATCCATTATAGCAACAGAGAACGCCATCAATGTAATGTTGGGTAAAACCTATTCGCCTGTTACCCGCGGGTTGCAGAACACCCAGCAGCAATTACCACTTGACATTCCCAGTGGATTGCCATCAGAGTTACTGGAAAGAAGACCTGACATTCGTGCAGCCGAGCAACAGTTGATTGCCCAGACAGAGCGCGTAGGAGTTGCTGTAGCGTTGCGTTTTCCATCCTTAAGCCTGACCGGTTTGCTTGGTGTGGCCAGCCCGGAGATCTCCAACTTATTTTCAGCCGATGCCTTTTTAGGATCTGTAACCGGACAATTGACAGGTCCTATTTTCCGCTTTAACCAAAACAAGCGCAGGGTGGAGGTAGAGAAAGCAAAAACAAAACAAGCTGGCTTCCAATATGAAAAAGCAGTTCTTACCGCTTTCGCAGAAGTAGAAAATTCATTGACCGAAATAAGGACCTATGGGAATGAATTTGGTGCGCGGCAAACCCAGGTTTCAGCAACGGGTAAATCCCTGGAGCTTTCAAGGGCGCTGTATGACAATGGATATTCTTCATTTTTGCAGGTGCTTGATGCAGAACGCGAGTTCCAGCAATCACAATATGAAAAATCCCTTGCGCTTCAATATCAATTGATTTCAACCGTGCGACTTTATAAGGCGCTTGGTGGTGGTTGGTGAAAATAACGTTCACTCAATCAAAAACTTTTACTTACTCAACATGAAAAAGAAATTAAAACTACCAGGCATTGCAATCTGCCTGGTAGCGCTCCTGTGTTTATCAGCCATCACGAATGCGCAAAAGATAACAGTTGATTACGATTCCAAAGCAGATTTTAAATCCTACCGCACCTATTCCTGGCTTGCACCCGGTGATAGTGTTTTAAACCGATACCGGTCTGAGAAATTATATGGTGGGTATATCACTTACGCAGCTAACCTGGAATTGAATAGCAGGGGGCTAAAACTGGATTCACTCCAACCTGATGTAATTTTTGTTTTCAACACGAACGTTGAAGAAATCACAAAGTATTCGCAAAGCCCCACACTTAGCGTGGGAGTAGGTGTTGGCGGACCTGGCTATTATGTTGGAGGGTATGCACCCGTAGCTGGAGGTAATATAACTGCTACTACCAAGGAGGATGGAATTTTAAGTTATGATATGTATGATACGCGAACCGGAAAGCTCGTATGGACAGCCAGTGCAAACAAAACCTTCAGTATGGCTGACGATATTCAAAAAATGATCGGGGACATTACCGGAAGGATTTTTAAAAAATTACCGATCAAGAAGAAGTAAGTAGAGTACGATCATTTTCAAACTGTCATGCGGGCGCTCACATGAATTTATTTGGTAACAGACAAACGAGACCCGCAATCTCTACTACTTAAACTGAGATTCCGGGTCGCGCCAGTTCTGATCTACTATCAGATCAATTCAAAAAGTATTTATTTTAAATTGTAAAATCGAATAAAGGGAGTCCCGTAGTTTCAGGACTCTCTTTTTTTTATGACCTTGTAAGAATAAAAGAAAAGATATGAGAGCACTTTTCATTTTTGCGGCTTTCCTTGTTGTGCAATTCGGGTATTCGCAAGTAAAACAAGATTCTATTTTATCAAATACACAACCCGCCACACCAGCATCCATCCCGGCCAACGCACCTAAGGACACACGGCCTGTTATGAAAAGAATCAGTTTGGGTGGGTCAACAGGTTTTTGGATCAACCCTAAAACAACGTATGTTGAAGTCTCTCCCCTGTTAGCGTACCACTTTCCAAAAATGCTCACCACCGGTGCGGGCTATCGGTACATCTACTCACGCGACAGGGTTTACGGAAAAAATTTACATACCTATGGCCCCAATCTTTTTGCACGCGCCAGTATCACAAGGCGAATTTATCTTTGGACTGAGTGGGAATACCTATGGACAGAATACGCGTTGAAACTTGCCAACCAGGAAATAGGAACCGCGAAGGATACTATGGATTCCTTTTTTGGAGGCTTGGGCTATATCCGGAGTTTTGGTAAAAAAGGAAGAGGCGGAGTCAGCTTTCAATTGCTTTACAATTTCTTATACGATCGCGAAGATCATTCTCCATACTATAGCCCGGTAACGTACCGGGTTGGTTATTTCTTCTAAGGGTGGCTAAACACCTGCGTAAAATAAAATCTTCCGGTGCGCGTTTTTACCAGGAATAGTAAATTTTCGTTTAGTTTTATACAGGACATTCGGGGTAAAGAAGATGTATCTTTGTTAAGCTCCTTTAATTCGTATAATTAAAACAGTTCTATGAAAAATCTCACAACAATTACGTTTATCATGTTGGCGGTCTTTACATCGTTTGATGGTAAAGCTCAAAAAAGAAACCGTATTCAACCGGGCAGGATTTATGCAACAGGCGAGACCTTATATGCACCACGGTTTGGGTTCACGGCTAAGGTTCCGGCCGGGTGGGAGGGAATGCTTCCCCGCGAAAGCGAAGTATTCTTGCTGATGACAACCACCACTACCTATGGTGAGATTTTTGTTTTTGGCCGTGATCAGGGCAATCTTAATTTGATGAAAGATAGCTGGGTGAAGGGTATTGATTTGAGTGAAACTATTCTTTTGAAGGCATCCAACCCGGCACTTACCGATGACATGCTGACTTCAGATGTTGTTGCAAAAGGTGAAAGCATTAACAAGGGAAATAAAGGTTTTGCAGCTGCCAAATGTAATCCAAGCGGGCCGTGCATTACCGTGCTGGCGGTTGCGCCCGCGCAATTTATTGAATCGATAAAAGCAACCGTTGTTGAATTTATGAAGGGTAGTTCGTTCGATCCGCCATCGCGACAATCGCCCTATGCCGAGTTTGACTGGAAAGAATTTCTTTCGAACACCGTAGTGATGACTTATGCGAGCGAGCAAGGCGGAACAAAAGAAAGCCAGATTCATTTGTGCGCGGATGGTACCTTTTCTGCCAATATCAAGAAGACAGGTTTTTTCAAAAACCAGAACCCTGAATATAAAGGGAAACTTACAGGAACGTGGAGTGTTTCCGGAATAGGGGAAGAAACCACTATTCAATTTTCGTTTGATAAAAACAGGTTATCCAGGATTGAGACCCATCTTACCATTAAAGATGAAAAAGTTTTCAGTGATGGCGAGCGCTATTTCGTAGGGCATTCGGATAAGTGCAAGTAGTTGAACATCGTGTTGAAGATATGTGAACAGGTGAATGAAGTAAGAGGCAAGAGTGGAGTATGCTGAGTTTTTGACCCACGCTTTGTTGGTGCAGCTGCCCGCTTGCCGCACGCAACTGCACCAACAAGGGCAAGGGAGTGAACAGGCAAGAGTGCATGTTGGTGAAGGAAATAATCCATTCAAATCCATGTCGAGGAGTATGGAATTTAGTGAAAGAAGATACGGAGTATATTCATAGTTCGGCAAAGTATTATGAAACCGGTGAGCAAGGGATATACTTAGTAACGAAGTACACAGAATTGGAAGATATAGATTTGACTAAGGCGTTGTAGTTTCGGGAAGGCGCAGAGTTCCCGAAACGGGTAACTCTGCGAGGAAATAAAGAATTTAAGGTTCGTACAACAGAGTGGATGTGGAGATACTATAGCGCGGAAGTGCCAGGTTCAATCAATATGCCTGAACCATACACTTCTATTCACCTGAAATATCATTAATGAAAAAGAATTTATTTTTGCTGTTATTACTTCTTGGTACAAAGCAAACATTAGCTTGTGATTGTAAAGTAATTTCAAAAAACGATGATTATAATAATTCATTTGCGGTTTTTGTGGGAGAAATTAAACAAGTTAGTGGCGACAAATTTGTTATTGAACCACAGGAGTTTTTCAAGGGTGAAGAATTCAAGTCTGCCATTTCAGTAATTGATGATTGTTCTATCTTGCCAAATGTTGGAGAGATTTGGCTCCTATACGCAAAGAAGTACAATGATGATGAAATTTATGTAAGTCATTGTGGTTCCTCAAGGAGCTTTAATTGGCCGTTTAATTTTAATAGCCATAATTTTCCCAAGCCGATTAGGGATTCTGATGCTTCTGATATAAATATCCTTCTAAAATTAAATTTGGATATAGCTTTAAATGAATTATATACGGACATTGATAACTTAAGAACGAAGAAAGCAGCAGAGAAGGAGAAATTGATATGGCAAAGTATTAATGAACTGGAACATGCACAGATCAAACTAGTTAATCAATTGAGCCTCTTCAATAAATTTAATATTATACTATTTGTTTTCATGATTGCATTACTATTGATAAATATTAAAATTTTAAAGAAGAGATAAATTTAGTTTGTTGCTGGTTGGCTGACCAACATTGTACAATAGGTTATATCAAGTGAAAACCCAGCTCATTTTATGCTTCCTTTTCCTCTCCAACCTGGCGCCTGCCCAGCAGTGGGATAGTTTGAACTTTACCCTCCCCACCGACACTCTATTACAAAACTCAATTGCTAAAGCAGATTCGATCACCTCTTTCCCAGCGGAGATTCCTTAGCCGTTGTTTGGTGTGTCACGAATTAAAGAATAGGATGTTCTTTGAATGCTGAATAGAAGATGGTAGTCCGAAGGATTCCTTTGGAATA
>CAZNRJ010000032.1:0-15711 GCA_964574945.1 uncultured Ohtaekwangia sp.
TCCCTTCCCAGCGGAGATTCTGTGATACGAAACAATAGTTTTTTGTGGTTTAATTTGACATTGAAATTTGAAACCTAAATCATTTTCTTACCAGTGGCCCAAGGGGTCTACATTCCGATATAGTTTACTATAACCGGTACAATTTTATACCTTTGTTTTAAGGCGGCCTTGAGCCAGCCTGTAAAGAGAGGCGATCCTTATTTATTTATTGATCGCTTCTTTGTTTTCATGCCGCCATCCTTTGTTCCCCAACTCAGGCGCAAGCATCACCCAACTCAGGCCCGATAATTATCATATGATATTTTTAAATTGGCCAGGTAATAAATAAGCCGTAGATTTCATAATGAGCCGTAAATATAAATTTGGAGATAATGACAAACTGTATTTTATCAGTTTTGCTGTTGTTTACTGGATAGACCTGTTTATCAGGAGAGAATATAAAGAGGTTGTTTTGGAGAGTTGGCGATATTGTCAACAAGAAAAAGATTTGGAGATTTATGCGTGGTGTATCATGCCAAGTCATGTACACATGATTATCGGGAGTAAAGGCAGGCCGTTAGAAAAGATTGTTGGCGAGATGAAAAGTTTTACGTCACGCATGCTGCGCAAGGCTATAGCAGAACATCCGGGTGAAAGCAGAAGGGAATGGATAGTTTGGTTGATGGAGCGTGCAGGGATGAAGAACAGCAATAACAACGAATGGCAACTATGGCAGCAACACAATAAACCGATTGAGATACTGAATACAGAAATGTTTTATCAAAAGATGGAATACATTCATAGAAACCCGGTGGAGGCAGGCTTTGTAGAGAATGAAGAATATTATTTGTATAGCAGTGCAAGGGATTTTTTTGATCAGAAAGGTTTGGTTGAATTGTCGTATGTCGTATAAAAGTAGAAGGCACAAGCGTGATGCTTGCGCCAGTAAGGGGGGCTCCGATTAATCGGAGCCTTTTTTTCTTATCAAAAATCTTTCTGTTTTTTAATTCGATTCTAATTCCTTTCTTTTCATTACATTTTTAATTCTGTACTTTACAGACGTTAGGTTTAAAAAATGAAAAGACATCAATTGTTTTTGGGAATACTTGTCACATCAATTGTGATATTGTTTTCAACGAATGCAGATGATCATTCTCCCCGTAAATATCAATTTTTTAAAAAAGATGTTCACACTGCTTTGGTGTATAGTACATCATGGCCAGGCTTACCAATAAATAATTCATCTGACGAAAACGCTTCTCACGTCAAAGAATTAGCGTCATTCAATAACCAGTCTCCCACACATTTCATTCACTTAAATCAATTCTTACTCTGCACTTTTAAATCTTTATTTAAAGAGCAGAACATTGAAAAGTATCGCTTAATAAAGACACCGATTTTTCTAACCTTTTTCGGAGTCTTATTCCGCGTTATCATTTCTCCGAATGCTCCATAAACTTATTGATTCAAGTAATCCTTAAGTTCTTTCATTGGGGATTGCTCAATTATTTTTAACCTATTCATTTAAACATAATTATTTCAATAAGATGGAATTTCTCATCATTATCATTTTTGTTCTCGGTTACATTGCTATTGCTCTTGAGCATCCAATTAAAATAAACAAAACAGCTACAGCGCTGGTTACAGGTGTTCTTTGCTGGACTTTGTTTGTCTTTTCAGAGCCTACTGAAACTCTTCTTCAAAATAAGCATTACGTGGATTTTATAAACGAGTTAAAATCACATACAAGCTTTTCACTTTTATCGGCAAGCCAAATACATACTGAATATATTGTTGAATCCCTGGGTCATCACTTAAATGAAATTGCGCAGATTCTTTTCTTTTTGATGGGGGCCATGACAATTGTAGAATTGGTTGACGCTCACCATGGATTTAGATTCATAACAGATCGTATAAATACTAAAAACCCGAAGAGACTTTTATGGATTGTATGCTGGGTGACATTTTTTTTGTCGGCTGCATTGGATAACCTCACGACTACAATTGTTATGGTTTCGCTGATGCGAAAACTAATCCCCAATAGAGAAATGAGACTATTCTTTGCGGGCATGATAATCATTGCAGCAAATGCAGGAGGCGCATGGTCACCAATAGGTGATGTAACCACAACCATGTTGTGGATAGGAGGTCAAATCTCAGCGTACGGAATTATCAAAGCAATTTTTCTTCCCAGTGTAATATGTATGCTTGTTCCGCTGATTTACTTAAACTTTACATTGAAAGGCACTTTAGGAACCTCAGGGAAGAATCCGGCTGCATCGGATAGTCATGTCACAAGTGGTAATCTGATGTTATTTCTTGGCCTTGCTGCTCTGATCTCCGTTCCAATATTTAAAACAACAACTCATCTTCCGCCCTACTTAGGTATGATGCTCGGGCTTGGTATTATCTGGATTGTATCGGAACTCATTAATCCTGATTTAGATGAGTCAATTAAAAAACAATATACGGCAGCCAATGCTTTAGGCCGTATTGATATGCCGAGCGTTCTGTTCTTTCTGGGTATTTTACTTGCGGTTGGAGCACTCCAATCGATGGCAACACTCACTAACTTTGCAGAATATCTAAGTCAGTCAATAGGAGACAATCGTATTATTATTACACTAATTGGAGCCCTTTCTGCGATTGTTGATAATGTGCCCCTTGTAGCTGCCAGTATGGGAATGTATAGTACAGCAACCTACCCAATGGATCACATGATATGGGAATATCTCGCCTATTGCGCTGGCACAGGGGGAAGTATGCTGGTGATCGGCTCGGCTGCTGGGGTTGCTGCAATGGGTATGGAAAAAATCGAGTTCGTCTGGTATCTTAGAAAAATTAGCCTTCTTGCTGCAATCGGATATTTTGCTGGGGCTATTGTCTATCTAATTATCCATACCTTTGCATAGGTCTATTAATCTATACAGTGTTATGGAAGTTGCTTTTTTAGGTAACCTCTTAACTTTACATCCGTAACATTTTTACTTTGAGCAGATGAAAATTCCCCCAACTCAGGCGTGCCGATAATGACCAATAAGGTCGGCCCTATTTCTTAGATATTTCGCTTTCGCCCAAAAATAAAGTGTGATCATGCAACCAACAATAGTACCTTAGCTGAATGAAGATTTTACTGGTAGAGGACGAGCGCAAAACCATTCAATACATTAAGAAGGGATTGGAGGAGAATGGCTATGAAGTAGATCCGGCCGAAGATGGTGTGTCGGGAAGAAATTTAGCTTTTCGAAATCATTACAACCTGATTATAACGGATGTTATCCTGCCCGAATTGAATGGCCGCGATCTATGCCGCGAATTGCGCGAGGCTAAAGTAGAAACTCCCATACTGATGCTCACGGCACTTGGAGAAACCGATGATGTGGTGGAGGGGTTGGATAGCGGTGCTGACGATTACCTCGCAAAGCCTTTTGAATTCAAAGAATTGCTTGCGCGCATCCGTTCGTTAACCAAGCGTCAATCCAAATTAGTTAATGAAACCCAGCTCCGCATTGCCGATTTAACACTTGATACAACCCGGAAAAGTGTAATCCGGGCCGGAAAGAAAATCGACTTAACATCCAAAGAATTTTCTTTGCTTGAATATTTTCTGCGCAACCAGGACAGGGTAATACCACGGGCTGAACTTTCCAAGCACGTGTGGAATGTTGATTTTGATACCGGAACCAATATGGTGGAAGTGTATGTAAATTACTTGCGTAAAAAAATTGACAAAGACTTTAGCAGCAAATTGATTCATACCCAGTTTGGCATGGGCTACATTTTAAAAGAAGCATAGTGCAAATCAGGACCCGCCTTACGTTGCAATTCACTGTATTGGTAAGTACAATTGTGCTGGTATCTTTTTTTGCCATTTATTTTTTTACCGAACAGTTTACCGAACAGGATTTTTACAGGCGGTTGCGCGAAAAAGCCATCACATCTGCCATCCTTCTTATCAAAGTGCAGCAGATAGACACTACCCTTTTAAAAATTATCGATCGCGCCAAGCGCGACAACCTCTATCGCGAAAGCATACGCGTATATGATGAAATAGGGAAGGAGATCTACTTTAGTGGCGACACGGTAAAGCTGGGAATAAATGCCCAGTTGTTTGACGAAGTTAAAGTAGCCGGAGAGAAGAAGCTCAAGCATAATGAATATACAGTTACGGGTATTCCCTTTAAGGACAGGGGCAAAGAGTATGTAATTATCGCTTCCGCGGAAGATATAAATGGATTTAACCGGTTAGTTGATTTACGCAGGTTACTGATTGGGCTGGTCATCATTTTGATTGCGATCGTTTCGATTTCGGGTTGGATTTATGCCGGGCGTGCGCTAAAGCCCATCAAACGGATTATTACCGATGTTCAGAATATTTCTCCGCAAAACTTAAGTCAACGATTGGAAGAAAGCCCTCATTTGGATGAGATGGGAAAACTGATCCTGATTTTCAACGGCCTGCTTGCGCGGATTGAAAATGCGTTTCAGCTTCAAAAATTATTTGTTTCAAATGTTTCGCATGAACTTAAAAATCCGCTCACAAATATTACCTCGCAGTTGGAAGTCACCTTATTGAATGAACGCGAAAAGGAAGAGTATCGCGATACGATTGAGTCAGTATTAGAGGACATAAAAAGCCTGAATCACCTATCGAATAGCTTGTTGGATTTGGCACGCTTAACCCGGCAGTCCGATTCGTTCACCATGTCTAAAGTGCGGCTCGATGAAGTGCTATGGGAAACCCGCGAGAACGTAATAGCGATTGACCCGCAGTATAAAATTGAAGTTGAGATTTTGAATATGCCTGAGGACGAAACCAAACTGTATGTGAATGGCAATCCTTATTTGTTAAAAACAGCATTTCAAAACCTTATTGAAAATGCCTGCAAATTTTCAAGCGATGCCAAAGCAGTTATTACACTAACGTGCCAAAAAGACGATTTAAAAGTAACGGTGTCTGATAATGGCCCCGGTATTGAAGAAAAAGATTTGGAAAATGTATTTCAGCCCTTTTTTAGAACCGATGCTACCTCAAAAGTAAAGGGATATGGGGTTGGGCTGTCCCTTAGCCAACGCATTATTTCTATCCACAAGGGTAAGATTGCAATAGAATCAATTCCCGGTAAAGGGACTTCAGTAAACGTGGTTTTGAGCCCGTCTTAATCTTCTAATTTCTTTCTAATGGCTTTTAAGTATTGAGTTATGCTAACCTCTTCTACATTTGAGCCAATAGTTTTTCTAGGTTTTTTGAATTTAGTTTTTGAAGAAGGAGGAGTTAAATCAAACGTAAGCCAACTAATGATTTATTTTCTTCCAGGAAAAGGGGTCTGCAAAGGCCCCTTTTTTTATTGCACGGTTTCTACCCGCACACCCACGGCCAGCATCCCAACCAGGGTATCCCTGTTCAGTTGCTCAAATTTGAATCGGTAAATTCCCGGTTTAAACGTTTGATCTTTCAATAATAAAAATTGATGGTCATAAACATCCCCCAATCCACTCCTGCCAAAGGGCCGTCCTGATTTGTCAAACAAAAAATTAGAAGTCAGTTGCTTTGCGATTTCGTTATTGGTTGAATCCGTTAGCGTATAGTTAATAAATATGCGCGAGACCGGGTACGAATATGAGTTGCGAAGATTTAAGTACAGGTTATATTTTTTGGTGGAATCGTCAATGGAAAATTCGAACACAACTGTGTCGTCAGCGAGCCAGGTTTTAGTTTTGAATTCTTTATAGTCTTCATACACCCGGTTGGAATCGCATCCGGCCATGCATAAAGAAGCCAGGAGTATAAAAAAAATATACTTCATTCTGTTGTACCGCCTTTAGTATTATTGGGTGGAGGATTGTTCCGGTTTTGATTGGGATTGTTCCTTCTTTGATTTGGATTTTTGTTCCGGTTTGGATTATTTCTATTCTGGTTAGGATTGTTCTGGTTCGGGTTACCCTGGTTCGGATTTTTATTTTGGTTTGGATTGTTTGAACGATCCTGGTTCTTATTTTTCTTTTTCTTTTTGTTGCGCGATTTATCCTGAAACTTTTTATCCATGCTGGCCAAATCACTGTTCAGTTTAGCGATCGGCACTTTTACTTCCTGCTCGTTGGTATCTAAACTGGCAGGTTTTTTTCCAGCACGGTTCATTTCAAGAATCTCATTAACCCGGTCAATATTTAACGGGTACCAGTTGTTGTCTTCCTTAAATCCAAACCACATGATCCTTCTAAAGATATCCGTCTTTTGAAGTCGGGCCTCGCCACGTTCGGTAAGCAAAGGCGCCTCCACTTCGGGTATTCCTTTCAAGGCATCCATGTAGGTTTCTAATTCATAGTTGAGGCAGCATTTCAATCGTCCGCACTGTCCTGATAGCTTGCTTGGGTTGAGTGATAAATTTTGGTACCGCGCAGCGCTGGTAGCTACGTTTTTGAAATCACTAAGCCACGTAGAGCAACAAAGCTCGCGACCGCATACTCCAATACCTCCTATGCGACCGGCCTCCTGGCGTAAACTTATCTGGCGCATTTCTACGCGCACTTTAAATTCTGTTGCGAGCAGTTTAATCAGTTCCCTGAAGTCAACGCGATCTTCGGCAGAGTAAAAGAAAGTGGCTTTTGTATTATCGGCCTGAAACTCCACATCCGAAAGCTTCATGTTCAATTTAAGCTGCTTAATGATTTCACGGGTGCGATAAAGCGTAGGCAGATCACGTTTTTTTATGTCCTCGAATTTTTCAAAATCTTTTTGATTGGCCAAACGATAGATCTTTTTGATCTCCTCGTCATTGGCAACCTTTTTCTTTTGCATTTGCAAACGCACCAATTCGCCCTGCAGGGAAACATGGCCCAAGTGATGGCCGGTTTGTACTTCCACAATGATGGCATCGCCCGTTGTTAAGTTGAGATGCTCTGTATTTCGATAGAAGTCCTTGCGTCCATTTTTGAAACGAACTTCCACCACATCAAAACGGTCCTGCCGGGGCATATCCATGTTGGAAAGCCAGTCGAAGACGTTCATTTTGTTGCAGCCGCCCGTTCCACACGCGCCATTGTTTTCGCAGCCGCCTACTTTTTCGCCCTTCTTAGTTCCACAAGCACAACCCATCGGTATATTTATAGTCTGGTTTAAAACTTTAAAGTTAGCCGTTGGCAGGGGATTGACAAACAGGCAGTTTCATTGTTTTAGGTCGTTTTCAATTCTTTTCAAATCCTGGCTGATATCTTTTCGATAATAAGAACCTTCCCATGTTATTTTTGAAACTGTCGAGTAAGCATTTTGTGATGCTTCGCTGATAGAGTTTCCCTTCCCGGTAACGGCCAGCACCCGGCCGCCATTTGTCAACACATTGCCATCTTTTAATGTGGTGCCGGCATGAAAAGCCCAGGCGTTATCCGAATCAGCAAGTCCTGAAATAACTTTTCCTTTTTCAAATTCATTCGGATATCCGCCCGAAGCCATAACCACCGTTACTGCATAATCCGTGCTGATGGAAATTTTCTGATGCTGCAGATTCCCATTCGCGCAAGCATTTAATAGTTCAACAAGATCGCTTTCAATGCGTGTCAACACAGCTTCTGTTTCAGGGTCGCCCATGCGGGCGTTGTATTCAATCACCAAAGGTTCCCCTTTTACATTCATCAGTCCAATGAAAATAAAACCTTTGTAAGGTATAGCTTCTTTTTTTAAACCTGCTATCGTTGGCTTGATCACGTGCTCATCTACTTTTTTCATGAACGCCTCATCCGCGAAAGCGACAGGCGATACGGCACCCATACCGCCCGTATTAGGGCCTGTATCACTATCCCCAATTCGTTTGTAATCTTTTGCTTCAGGCAGAACAACGTAATGCTCGCCATCCGTCAACACAAAAACGGATAGTTCGATGCCATCCAGGAATTCTTCTATTAAAACTTTTGAGCTTGCTGCGCCAAATTTTTTATCCTCCAGCATTTCTTTGATGGCAACTTTCGCTTCATCGACCGAATCGGTGATGATCACTCCTTTGCCGGCAGCCAGTCCGTCCGCTTTAAGTACGATAGGAGGGGTGCATGTAGAAAGATAGTTGATGGCTTCTGCACTTTCGTGCGAAAGGAAGGTGCGTGCCTTAGCCGTGGGCACACCATTGCGGATCATAAACTGTTTTGAGAAATCTTTGCTGCCTTCCAATTGCGCTCCCGATTTTCCCGGGCCAACCAACCCAATTTTTTTCAATTCAGGATGGGCTTCAAAATAATCGCGAATACCTTTTACCAAAGGTACTTCGGGGCCCACAACCACCAATTTTATATCCTTCGCCAAACATAATTTCCCCAATGCTTCAAAATCATCTATAGCAATGGCTGCGTTTTCGCCAACTGACGCGGTGCCTGCATTGCCCGGGGCAATAAATAATTGATTACATAAACTGCTTTGACGAATCTTCCAGGCGAAGGCATGCTCGCGGCCGCCATTGCCAACAATAAGTATGTTCATTCTTACATGTTAAGATGCAAAGAACGCAAAGTCTGCGGAGATGTATTTAGAAATCATCTCAAAAATACTTTGTCATCGCGGATCCCGCAGCAGGCGGGATGCCGCGATCTCGGAATCCGTGCAAAAAAACGAGATACCGGAATAAATCCGGTATGACAGATACTCTTGGGAGTATTTTTGAGATGACTTATAGTAATTTGGAAAAATGTCCATGGCCGGTTCGACCATGGACAAAGCTAATTTGCATATTCGCTCAAAAACTTAACGCGCATCAGGCGAAGGTTGTCTTCGGTAAAGTCAGAGTCTTCATCTTTTAGGGCATCCACAGCATCCTCAATGCTATCTGTTTCCGATTCGAGGAAATAATCATAGATCTGCTGCTGCTTGTCTTCATCCAGCACCGAGTCGATGTAATAATCGAGGTTCAGCTTAGTGCCTGAATAACAGATGTTTTCAATTTCAGTAAGCATTTCATCGAAGGTGATATTTTTCGAATCGGCAATCTCATCCAACTCAACTTTGCGGTCTATTTGCTGGATAATAAAGATTTTGATTTTTGATTTGTTAACCGATGATTTAACAACAATATCAGACGCAGTCTCAATTTCGTTTTCATCCACGTAAGTTTGAATAAGGTCCAGAAACTCTTTTCCAAACTTATTCACCTTACCCATGCCTACACCATTCACAGAGGCCAGCTCATCTTTGGTGGTTGGATAGGTGGTGGCCATTTCCTCCAGGGAAGGATCCTGGAAAATTACATACGGAGGCAGGTCTTTTTCTTTCGCTACTTTTTTGCGCAGCATCTTCAGCATTTCGAAGAGCTTCTCGTCATACGATTTAGAATTAACGACAACCCGTTCTGATGATTCCTCATCTTCTACATCCGTTGTAAAGTCGTGATCTTTAGCTAACTCGATAGAATGTGGTTTCTTGAGAAACGCTGTTCCTTTCTTTGAAATCTTTAAAACCCCGATGTTTTCAATATCTTTTTCTAAGTATTGATAAATGAGCGCCTGGCGAATAACGGATTTCCAAAAATCAACATCCTGTAAATCCCCTTTTCCAAAAACCGGCAAAGAAAAGTGTCCGTAACTTTTTACATACTCATCTTCGGTGCCACGAATTACATTAACCAGGTGAGCTAAATTGAAACGTTCATTGGTTTGCTTTACGGCTTCCAACACCAGTTGAACATATTCCATTCCTTCAAAGCGCTCGCGCGGATTCACACAATTATCGCATGCCCCGCAATTGTTTTCTTTATACTCTTCCCCGAAGTAATGCAAAAGTTGTTTTCTTCTGCACACGGGCGACTCGGCATAGAATTCCATTTCCTGTAAAAGCACGCGCGCATTTTCACGCTCCTGCACAGGTTTGTCTTTATTAAACTTTTCTAATTTGCTTAAGTCATTATGGCTGTAGAACATGAGGCATACGCCTTCTAATCCATCCCGGCCACCACGACCGGTTTCCTGGTAGTAGCCTTCCAATGATTTAGGCACATCGTAGTGAACAACAAAACGAACATCGGGTTTATCGATACCCATACCAAATGCAATGGTAGCTACAATGATGTCTACTTCTTCGTTGAGAAAATCGTCTTGATTCTTCATCCGCACGTCAGGATCTAACCCGGCATGATAGGGAGCAGCTTTAAATCCATTTACATTGATGAGTTGTGCAATTTCCTCAACTTTTTTTCTGCTTAAGCAATAAATAATGCCCGACTTGCCTTTGTGCTCTTTTAAGAACCGGATCAGTTGCTTCTTGGTTTCCTTCTTAGGTCTTACTTCGTAAAATAAATTTTTACGATTGAACGAAGAGACGAATACATCGGCTTCTTCCATTTGAAGGTTCTTCTGAATATCCAACTGAACTTTTGGAGTGGCCGTGGCCGTAAGCGCAATTACATTCATGTCGCCCAGTTGAGCGATCATCGTTTTAATCTTTCTGTACTCAGGCCTGAAATCATGGCCCCACTCAGAAATACAATGAGCTTCGTCAATAGCAACAAACGAAACATTTACTTTCTGAAGGAATTCAATATTCTCCTCTTTGTTCAATGATTCAGGAGCTACGTAAAGCAGTTTTACCGCCCCTGTAATACATTCTTTTTTTAACCGGGTAATTTCCCCTTTGCTGAGGGTAGAATTCAAAAACCTGGCATTAATGCCATACGCATTTAGCTGGTCTACCTGATTTTTCATTAAGGCGATCAGGGGCGAAATCACAATGGCCAAGCCATCTTTCACCATAGCGGGCAGTTGGTAACAAAGGGATTTGCCCGCCCCCGTAGGCATAATTACAAAAGTATTTTTGCCACTCAATATGTTTCTGATCACCACTTCCTGGCTACCCCGGAATTGACTATATCCGAATATTTCCTTGAGTTTTGCCTTTAATTCATCTTTCTCTTCTGCCACTATCATGTTATCCACTAATAAAATTTTGATTTACTTATCTTTGTGTCCTTCTTTAATCGACTAAGGCATTGAATATAATAAAAAATATTGAACAAATCGCCAAAGATGTACTAATAAATGAAGCCCGGGCGGTAGAAAACCTTACCAATTATATCGACAACGATTTCGAGGGGTGTGTTAGGGAAATACTTAACTCTACAGGCCGGGTAGTCATTACAGGAATTGGAAAAAGTGCCATCATTGCTAATAAAATTGTTGCTACTATGAATTCCACGGGCACCCCCGCGCTTTTTATGCACGCGGCTGATGCCATTCATGGGGATTTAGGTATGATACAACGTAATGATATTGTTATTTGTATCTCTAAGAGCGGAAATACTCCTGAAATAAAAGTGCTTGTACCCCTTCTTAAGCGAAGAGGCTCTAAACTGGTTGCTTTGGTCAGCAATACCAATTCCTATTTGGCCGAGCAGGCGGATTTTATCCTTAATGCCACGATTGGTGAAGAGGCATGCCCCAATAATTTGGCCCCTACCACCAGCACAACGGCTCATTTAGCGATGGGCGATGCACTTGCAGTTTGTTTGTTGGAACTTAGGGATTTTTCGAGCGAAGATTTTGCAAAATATCACCCGGGCGGCTCATTAGGCAAGCAACTTTATTTGAAAGTAGAAGACGTAATTTCAAATAATCAACTGCCATTAGTTAGTCCTGCCACTGCGCTCAAAGATGTTATCCTTGAAATTTCGTCTAAACGGTTAGGGGCTACGGCTGTTGTTGATGAAAATAATAACTTGCTGGGAATTGTGACCGATGGAGATTTGAGACGGATGCTGCAAAAAGAGAGCAATATTGGATCGATAAAAGCGGCAGATATCATGACCCGAACCCCAAAGACAATTGATAAAAGTGAATTTGCAGCAAAAGCCTTACAGGTAATGCAGGAAAATAATATTTCGCAACTGGTAGTGAATGACGGGCAACGTGTGGTTGGCTTTATTCACCTCCATGATTTACTGAAAGAAGGAATCGTTTAATTTTTTCATTTACTCCCAAACCCCGGAGAAATAATCATGAACAAAAATCTTTATGTAGTGCTGATGGCCGGTGGTGTTGGCACCCGCTTTTGGCCATATAGCCGAAACTCCCGCCCGAAACAGTTTTTAGATGTACTTGGAATAGGCCGAACGTTGTTACAGGCGAGTTATGATCGGATTCTGCCGCTTTGCCCAAAGGAAAATATTTTCATTGTTACCAATGAAGAGCATGTAGAAATCACGCATGCACAAATTCCGGATCTGGATATCAGCCAGATTTTGGGAGAGCCTATGCGTAAGAATACGGCACCTTGTCTTGCCTTTGCCAGTTTAAAAATAGCCAAACTCAATCCGGATGCTGTAGTGGTTGTTAGCCCGGCCGATCATTTAATTATGAATGAGGCTGAGTTTCAGCAAACCATTACAAAATGCTACGATCGCGCGAAGGATGCTGACAAGCTCATCACATTAGGGATAAAACCTACCCGACCCGAAACAGGGTATGGCTACATTCAATACATCGAAGGAAAACACACCTTAAAAAAAGTTAAAACGTTTACCGAAAAACCTGAGTTGGCGCTTGCCAAAACTTTTTTGGAGAGCGGTGATTTTGTTTGGAATGCCGGAATTTTTATTTGGGGAGTGAAAGCAATTCTTTCAGCTTTTCAAAAGCATTTACCTGAAATGGCCGAAGCGTTTGAAGAAGCATCGGGCAGGTTTGGTACGGCCGGGGAAAAGGAAGCACTGCAGGCAGCTTATCTGCAAACAAAAAGTATTTCCATCGATTATGGGATCATGGAAAAAGCGGATAATGTGTATGTGTGGTTGTGTACGTTTCCGTGGTCGGATTTAGGTTCGTGGAATTCATTGCATGATAATTCGATACGCGATGAAAACAACAATGCGGTAGATGCCGACAGTCTTATTTATGAAACACGCAACAGCGTAATAAAAGGGCCTAAGGACAAACTAATTGTAGTGCAGGGCCTTAACGGCTACTTAGTGGGTGCGTTTGATAACGTAGTGATTGTATGCGAGAAGGAGAAAGAAGAATTATTCCGAAGGCTGGTTAGCGATTTGAAGAGTAAAGCAAATGGGAACGATTATTTGTAAAGCCAAAACGCTCCGTCTCATCCATTATAATGGATGAGACGGAGCGTTTAAGGTTAGAAAAAAAATTATTGTTTAATTATTCTGTGTCTTTCTGTTTCCCCATTTTCAAGTTTCACAATTACAATGTAGATGCCATTTTTAATTTGACTTAAATCAATTTGTTTCTCTGAATCGTTTAATCGGTCTCTGAAAACTGGGGTGCCTGATAAATCCTGAATTGAATATTCAACTCCTTGTTCTGCTTTTGAAGTAGCATCGACATAGCCTATTGACATCGAACTCTGAACCGGGTTTGGTGAGACATACATTCGGCAATTTGAACAAATATTGAGTGTTACATAACTTGAAGATGTAGATGCATGACGCAGCGGGTCTATAATTAGCAAAAAAACGAACTCTTACTTTGTTATTGCCTGTATATTGCCATGTATGGGTGTATGAACGTGAAAAAGTTTGACCATAGCAAGGACAGTGAATAGCCTCTGAGAAATACCACTGACCATTTTCATAAAATTGAAATTCGAAACAACCTTTCTGCGGGCCAATCCAAGTGGCCGAAGCGGTATAAGTAGCTGGCTGCAGAGGACATATCAAGTTGGGACCAGATATGGTAATGTTAGCACCATGTGCGCTAATGAAAATTGCGCTACACAACAAAAATTGAATGATAAAAAAGCTTTTGAAATTTTCATAACATTTCATGTTTAGTGATTGGTTTTAAATTCCTAAATAAATTTAAAATGTTATCAAATATGATCGCCTCGCATGCAAGAAATGTTATAGCCATCTGAAGATAATGGTCAACGGTCATTAATTTAGAGCAAGAAGATTTTTTAAAAGTACCTTAACCCGCTGCACACATGTACTATTTGTTTTAAAAAGTAATGTTTTTGGCAGCCATCCAAGCAAATTTCACTAATGGACTAATTGTATCCAGCCTTTTAAGGTTTTGTTCAACTGCATTGAACTTAGAATATAATAATAAACTCCTTCGGGAAGGTCTCCACCATCCCAATTATTCAAATAGGTTTTACTTTCATAAACCAGCAAGCCCCATCTGTTGTAAATCTTTAGCGACCAACTGCGGTTAGTTATGTTCTCAATTTCAAAAACCTGGTTGTATTCATCATTGTTGGGTGTTATTACGTTGGGTATAAACCCGGGGCAGTCAATAAAATCAACATTTATGCTATCCGCTGGCATGCACAAATTGTTCACCGTAGCCCAGTAAGTACCGGACTCAGAAATGATTTTTGTTGAGTCCGTTGTGCCATCCCACCAAATTAGTTTGTCGCCAGGATAATTTTGACTTATGGTTATGGATTCACCCTTGCAAAGAAGTGTATCGACTGGCAGAGCGACATTGGGTATATACTTCACAGTAAATGTTTGCTCATAACTACAGCCATCAAACTCCATCTTAACAGAATAATCTCGTGAGACTCTATCGGTGACAATTAATTGCGATTGACTGCTTCCATTCTGCCATAAATAACTTAGTGCATCTTGGCTTTCTGCATCAAGCAGAACTGAATTCTGATTGTAGCAAAGCACATTGTCTGGCTGCAGGTGTGCTAAATTATATGGCGTCTCAATCAAGCTAACATCATCCACAAAATAATAGGCGATTCCTTCCTGATAATTATTGGTTAAACGCACCGTTTTAGTGATAATACTGGGTTTAAAGTTACCGATCAAGAGATATCGGTAAGCACTATCGGCATAAATGCATCCGGTAATTCTATGCCACTCCCCAGCCCCTGTTATAATTTCGTCTTCATTCAACTTTGTTGGTAAGTTCAAATTAACAGGACTATTATCAGACAGATCAAGGATTTTATGAACACTTAAACTAACTCCCACGTTGTTTGATTGTAGTAGGTCATCGGGGATGCTTTGAGCTCTTTTTTTAACGCCTGAAACAAAAAATTCTAACTCGTAAAGTTGCCCGGGTTTTAGTGGTTGCAAAAGTTCAACTTCAAGATACTCCCGATATTCTCCCATAAAAGCTGGCCGACCCGTTACAATATTAACAATTCCAGCCATGCCATTGCCTGTGCGGGGTAAGCCAAACTCAGCGGTTGGATGCAAGTAACAACTCTCCGGTGACTGTGTATTCCAGTAATCGGTAGTAGTGGTTAAGGGTTGAAACCAATCTTCAAGCAAGTCCTGAATCCTAAATTCATTCAACCTGCACGGAAGTTGTTTATAATTTTCAAAACCTGGATTGGGAACCAGATTTTGCCCGAAACAAGTTGTAACGGAAATGAAAATTGTAATAATGTAAATACTAATTTTCAAGAACATGCAACTTTTAGCTTGTCATTCAAATAAAAATAACGAAAGGAGTTCTCGTTTCATTGCTTACGACTTTTAGCTATCTGATGTTTATTTGTAACCCTTCTGCCGGATCGCTTCATAGATAGAAATACCCGCAGCTACAGAAACATTAAGCGAACTGATAACCCCGCGCATGGGAATTTTTGCCAGGTGATCGGCTTCTTTTAATAACTGGGGCGATATACCATCCTCTTCAGAGCCTACAACAATGGCAAGCGGTACGTTCAGGTCAAGTTCATAAATTGTTTTGTCCCCTTTCTCGGTTGCCGCAATAATCTGCACCCCACTCTCTTTCAGAAATTGAATGGTCTTGCGCATGTCTTTCACGCGGCAAACCGGCATGTGATTGAGG
>CAZNRJ010000032.1:15721-17685 GCA_964574945.1 uncultured Ohtaekwangia sp.
TGATTGAGGGCTCCTGCAGAAGTTTTCATGGCATCTCCCGTAAGGGGTGAGTTTCCGGCATCGGCAATAATAATAGCATCGAGGCCGGCACACTCTACGGTGCGCGCAATGGCACCGAAATTCCTGACATCAGTTACCCGGTCCACAATTAAAAAAAAGGGTTCGCGCCCTTCATTGAAAATTTTATCAATAATATTTTCGAGGTCCGCATATTGCACGGTTGCCATCATGCAGATAACACCCTGGTGATTTTTAGTCGAAAGCCGATTTAATTTTTGCTGAGGTACAAACGTGAAGGGAACGCTATTGGCCCTAACCACCTGGATCAGTTCCTTAATCAAGTCATTGGTTAACCCTGCCTGGATAAAAACTTTTTCAATCTCGCGCCCAGCTTTGATTGCTTCGATAACGGCACGGGTGCCAAAGATCATTTCCGATTTTTCCATGAAGTAATTTTGGCAAAGATAAAGAAAGGCATCTTAGTTCTGCTTTGGTTATAATTTAATCTGGCAATCCACCCTCACCCAAATAACTTTCAGACTTAAATTCAAATACTAAATCTTCCCTCTCCCGGGGGAGAGGGAAGATTTAGTTGAATCGCATATTTAGTTTACTTTGGGTGAGGGAGTATTACTATTGTATTAAAACCTGCTTTTTCGAAGCAGGTCTACCATGCTGAACCAGGTTTCCATAAATCGCTTGTCGCGGAGCAGCACGTAATTGTCAGGGTCATACACGCTCCCGCTTTTCACGAACGTAAACCGGGTGCGGGTGGCTTTGTAGTACCATACCTCGCTGCCATCATTTACACTTAGCTCATCGGGCATACCAAAGATCAGGTAAATCATTCCGCGATCGGTTTTCCAGCCGGGCTTGTAGGAGCTAAAGTATTGGTTGGCAAGTTCAACACGCCTGTAATAGTTGCGCATAAAAGTTTTGGCCCGTTCCTTATCGCGCGTGATATCTAAAATAACTTTATCAAACTTGGTTTTATCACCATTAGAGTTCAGCAATTCCTTGTATTCATCTTCCGTAGTTATAAAAATCAAAGGCTCAATCAAGTCAGCTATTTTAGAAAACTTTGGGTACGTTTCATTTACACAACGAACGGCAAATCCGGTGGCCGCATTGGTATCTTGTTGAAAGAGATAGAGTCCGGGCCGTGTTAGAATAAAAGAACTACCCGAATTAATCTTAAACGTTGAATCATAAAACATAAACCGGTCTGCATTTGCATTTCTGTCCGTAAAGGGTGGTGATGCCGGCAAGAAATCGTTTTTGTATTGAGAGATAAACAACGTAGCAGCATCCGGGCTTTTTACAACATACTCTTTGTTTTGTGTGATATATTTTTGAGTAATACGCTCATTGTTTTCTTCCAGCCAACCGTTAACGGGATAATTGGCTTCCATCAGCTTAAAGTAGGTATAGCTTATTTTGCTTTCCTGGTTTGTAACCTTCGCTACCAGCAACCATGATTTAGCAGGAATATCGAATGCCATCATTCCTTGTTTGTGCATACCCGCCTGGGAGTTTGTACTGTCACGAACGATAAGGGCAGCGCCATCACGCTGCGTGAATGAATCTCTCCGCTCCCAGGTGAGGGTATATTTATTGATGGCTGCTTGCTTTGCTTCGAATTGATAATACGCCCGAAGTTGATTGGCTTCTTTTACAATTTGTATCGAAAAGTCAATTTCACGTTCCGGATTATACCACTCCCTGAAATTTAAGCCGGTGATTGCCTGGGAATAACTAAGGGAAAATGATAGTAATGACAGACAAAGTGCAAATAGCCGTTCCATAGTTCAGTTTTTCAATAGCTAAAGGTAAAACGATAATTCTAATAGATTGAGTTATTTTTGCCGGATAAAATTTTTTATGGCCTCCATATATACAACCGAAATAACCTCTGAGTCAATTCCCTCCGACAACCCGATTCATCAACGCCTTTAAAAGGCGTT